>CAYQCG010000266.1:0-3825 GCA_964415925.1 uncultured Puniceicoccaceae bacterium
AGATCGATATCGTTCCGACCACTTCCCATTCTCGGTTCAGCACGGGCAGGACACGCACATCGTGTGTGTCGATAAGCTCAAGTGCCTCGGCGCAAGTATGTTCGGTCGAAACATGATGCACGTCGCGAATCATAATATCCTGCACACGCGGCGTTACATCGCTGATAAAGTGCGGCAGGGGGACCTCAAACCTTCGCAAAATTGCGTCAATCCGCGCGTTAGAGTTCCCACAGCGTGCGGCTGTATACCGGGCCTCACCCAACCGCTGCTTCAGGTTCGCATAACCTATGGCCGAACAGATCGCATCTGTGTCGGGATTCTTATGCCCTATTACGTATATTGTATTGTCCATACCCTGAAACCGTTAATACATGTTCAAGCTCTGCCCGAACGCAAGCCAGCATCGTTGACAGCACCTGCCTTGCCAGACATCCAAGAGTAGGGATGGCTGTTTGTGAACACTTGCTGGTGGATGGTTACAATGTCATTCACGCATGGCCCGAACTGAAAAAGGCTCTGGCCACAGGGACTGACGTGCCTGTCCAGCTCCTGGCCGAACAGGTACGCATCATCCACGACCTCGAGGGAATCACGACCACCATTGTCTTTGATGGAAAAGGTGACCAGAACACTTTCGAACACCCGGGAAATCAACCCACATTTACCCTCCTCTTTGCTGCGTCAGGCGTCAGTGCAGATGCCCTTATCGAACAGATGGTGGCCCGGGCACCCAAGCCAGAGGATTTTGTCGTTGTCTCAAGGGATAACATGGTACGCGAAACCGTATTTATTTTGGGTGCACGACCGATGATACCCGAGGACCTGGCAAGTTGGGTGGCCAGTGCCCAGAACCGTCAAAGCAGGCAACTCAGAAAACATTCGCGTGACACGGACCAGGATTTCGGTAATCGTATCTCCTTATGAGAATACAGGTCGAGGAAATCCAGGGTGATTACGGTAATCTTGCTGTATCTGAGCACTTGGTACAAAAGATCTGGTTGCGTCAGGATTTTAATACGCGCAGCCTGTGTACTCTTGAAGGTAAGACCCTTGAGATCATCACTCCCGGGACTCCCAACAGCCTGGAAGGACCGGACTTCCGGAACGCCGTTTTCCGTATGGACGGACAATCCATTGCAGGGGATGTAGAAATCCATTTATATGCCAAGGACTGGAATACGCATGACCATTCCTCCAATCCTGATTTTGCCAACGTCCGGCTCCATGTCATTGTCTTTCCGCCGTCACAGCCACCCAGCCTGAAGACTTTGGACGGGCATCAGCCGGAAACTCTGGTCCTTTTACCGCTGCTCAATGTCGATTTGGAGACTTACGCGCTGGAGGAAGCCCTCCGACATCCGGATGAATCGTTTCTCCTTGGGCTGGCCGCTCCCTACATGGAAAGACCGGTCTACGAACGACGCCGGGATCTTCGCTTGAAGGCCCGCTATCGCTGGGAGCAGAAACTCCGACAAGTGCATTACCTGCTTAAAGAAGAGAAATGGGAGGAAGTCTGTCATCAGCAATTCATGGAAGCTTTAGGGTATCGCAGGAATCGTGCAGCCATGCGCGAATTGGCCTGCCGTTACCCAATTAGTGAAATTGCCTGCCGGAATCCAGGTGATCTCTACCGGGAAATGAATGATGTGTGGAAGCTTGCCGGACTGAGACCCGCAAACCATCCACTGAAGCGCTTGAAGCAGTATCTGGATATGCTCAGAGTCAATCCTGACTGGCCTCTGCGTCTGGCAGCCTATTGCTTTCCTGAAGGTGATATGGAGCCTGAAACATCGGCCGCCCGCAAGCGCTACCGGCTGAAACAGATCCATGATCGGCTTCAGAACACCCTCTTTGCCATGCAATTCAGTGGCACACGTTTCGAAACGCTCATGGTGGATGTTTGCCTCCCTCTCCTCGCCGTTGAACGGAACAAGGAATTCTTCGGCCTTTGGTATCACTGGTGGGGTGGGGATGTCCCGGAACAACTGTCCCGTTTTATCGACCTCCTCGAAATACGTGATCAGAGAAACCCATTTTGCAACGGCCTCAACCAGGCATCCTTGCAGATGATACTTGAACAAAGGCCCACCGCCTGAAATCTTTCTGGCTAATGAGTTATTCGCAGCTCTTGAAACAATCCAAGTCTGATTTCAATGATGTTGTTAATTCTTGTGGATATGTGCCATTGAGCTGGTCTTCATCTAATGACAAATGCCCCTTCTTTAATTTAGGTGATGCTTTAAGTCCCGTTATAGTAACGACTATCAGTGGAATTGATTGTAAACACTGTGGATTTGAGAGCGATAAATACCGACTCGCTGCTATTGGCTCAATTGGTCAAAGATTGAAACTGGGTAAATCATGGATCTGGGGAACTGGTTTTGATCCCATTGTGACTCATCCTGATCAATCACAAACACCTTATTTCAAATCCGATGATACTTTACTTTTCCCTATGGCAACACGCGGGCCAACCAGTCGTCAAACGCTTCTTAATTGCAGTGTTGAAGTCCCTGATATATATGGTGATCCGGCCTGGTTCATACCCTTTATCTTCCCGCGTCGAGTGGAGCCAAAATATGAACTTGGTATTATCCTGCATTTGAGCGAGCTTGCACGTAATTCTCCGCCCTGTGTGCCTCTGGATAAATTCACCCGGTATCAAATTGAAGACTCTGACCAATCTACTGTAAAACTCATCACTACCTATACTGATCCTACGCTCGAAGGCCTTCGCTCTAAACTAGATGAAATTCATGAATGCAGGCGTGTAGTCAGCACCAGTTTTCATGGGTTGCTTTTGGCAGAGGCCTACAAAATTCCCTGTTTCTATTATGACTACCATAAACCAAAGGGTGTCTACACTGTCGATCTGGAAGATAAGGATTTGCGAATTGATTGGAGAATTCGTGATTGGTTTCTTGGTACGCATCACTGTCAGATGATATTCTTTTCACAACCACGTAATAAACAGAGTGACTGGGACGCTGTTATTACCGCTGTAGACCAGCACTGGGAGCCTCTTAATATTATTATGGATGACTTTCTGGATGCTTTTCCTCTTTCGGTTTTCCAGGACCCGCGCCAGCCTTTAAAGGCTTCTTTCAGCCTCGAAGCCTTTAACCTGTTCTAAGCTCGCAGCAAAATATTTGATTCTATTTATGAAAAGGATTTTTGTGAGTTATTTTGACTTTAAAAGCTAAAGATTTTCTCTTGTAGTATGCGTTTATTTATACTTTTTGGCTGCTTATTCCTGTTTCGTGCTCTCTTTGCCGAGGTATTAGTTCTGCCGGTTACCTATCAACTGGACGATACGATTATGCAGGGCACGATCGCTTACCAGGAGGACCTTGATGAACCCCGCCCGGCAATAATTATTGTGCACAACTGGATGGGTCCCAGTGAATACTTCGACAGCATGGCTGCCCGTCTTGCCACAGAAGGCTATGTGGCATTTTCGGCAGACACCTATGGAGTCGATGTCCGTCCCACCAATACGGACGAAGCCTCCAAGGCAGCCGGCAGGATGCGTTCAGACGATCGCTCTGTCCTCCGCGCTCGGATGAGCAAGGCGGTTGATGTCGTCCGTGCCCAGCCACAAGTCGACCCGAACCGGATAATTGCCATCGGCTTCTGTTATGGTGGTGGTGCCGTATTGGAACTGGTTCGAAGTGGTGCCGACATTGCGGGGGTCGTTTCCTTTCACGGCAGCCTGGACAGTGTGAATCCCGAAGATGCCGAAAATATCAAAGCCAGTGTCCTCGTCCTTCACGGACACGATGATCCATATGTGCCAAAAGATGTGGTAGACGCTTTCCACCGGGA
>CAYQCG010000267.1:0-3811 GCA_964415925.1 uncultured Puniceicoccaceae bacterium
CGGCTATTGAGGATAATACCCCAACCCTCTATCTGGTTCCCCTGGTCAAGAATCGTAAAGCCTTCAGTCAGTAATACCGAGCCTTCCTCAGGATCGATTTCCGCTCTCTGCGAGTGGGCCGTCCGTCCGCCTTGTTCAATCATCACATTCCCAATCGCCACAATGCTTTCGATAATCCCGATTTCCCCTACTGCTGCCTCCGGATCACCTCCTCTCTGCGAGACCACTTCCAAGTAGTCACAAGTCATGTAAAGCGTCGGATTCTCCACTACCACACTCCCTTCGAAGGTGAAGTAGTTCCTCTCCTCGCTTCCCTGCATTTGCAGGCTGTCACTTTGCACTTTGGTTTCTGCCGGGGGCGAATCGTCTTCTTGTGCGTAAATTCCCCAAGCCATAAACATACAGCCAATTATGATAGACTTCATTCCAGTATATACCCCATATCTTCCCGGAACGTGACAGTTGCTCGTTCCCGCACCTCAATCAGCCTGTCATTGCCCTGCCAGCTCCAGTTACTGCCCTCAAGGCTGTAGTGTTCCCCTTCTACTTTCAGTGAACCAAGCCCGTAAGCGCTCGACTCATCCGGTAGCATGACAGCTTCAGGGCTGTATATCTCAAAGGTAACTATCAGGTCTTCCGTCCCCGTGTAGACCCGCAGAAGCATTTCCGTGATGTGAAATTCCTCCTCACTCACATAGCGTCCCTCTGTTCCTCTCAATACCCATTTGATATATCCGGTTTCCTCGTCAAACCGGGGCAACCGAAAGTTCTCCACTGGCGCATCCGGCAACATCTGAGCAACACAATTAATCGTAACTGTTATTACGCCTAAAATGACTGCCATCCTTTTTATTGATCCCAGCATTGTGCCCTTCAGGCTAGCTTAACCATTAAATCTATCGATACAAAAGTGACAGTCTTGTAAATTAAACACTCCCGAAGTCTAAACAAATGGATTCTTGTTGACGAATATACACATTTTATTAGACGCTGATAATTCCAATTTAAGCACTCAAAAACAACTCAATTCGTCGCTTATCATGAATACACTATCCTGCCGTTTCGTGCATGTGTCGCTTGCTGCGCTCACATTCGCTGGTTGCTCATTGACTAGCCAGCTCAATGCTCAGTTAGAAATCTTCAACCCTGACTGGAGCATTACACTCACCGACTTCGGTTATTCCGACCTGCTCTTCGATCAACGTCCCGGCTTTGTTGGACGCGAATATCTCTCAGGAGAATGGGGCGCTGCCGTTGGTTATGACCTGATTGATACTTCGAGTGGCTCAGTCGTATCCTCAGTTTCTCCGGAATGGTTGGAACCTGAGTTCATCTTCCCTGATTGGACCACTAATTCACGCTTTGGAACAGTATCTGCGATTGCGCCAACGGCAGGTCCAGCCGCTGCTCCCACCGCTGCCGAGTCCACCATCGCTAATCCCGTACTTGAGATCTATCATACTTATGAGATGATCCCTACGGACGGGGGCATCGATATGGGATATGAGCCCAAATCGGCAGGTGGTCCGGGTAAGTTTAAAACCAGCACTGAATACGTTCTCAAGCAAACCTATAAAATTACGAACAAAGAAACCGATTTCGGGATTACCAACCTGAACCTTTATCAATTCCTGCACGGTTTGTTTTCAGACAGCGCCACATACGATGACCGGATGTATCCTCCCGGCGGTCCATTTGATGACTATCGTTATGACACAACAAACTATAATCTCATGAATATGGATCCACTCTTTGGGAATTTCATCTTCGAGGACTTTATCACTTTCCACTCAAATGACACTCCGGTTGGATGGGAAGTTGGACGCTACGGTGTAGAAGGGATTGACAGTCATGTCGTGGGCAAACCTGGTTCAGGCGTCCATCTCAGCGTCGAAAGTGGTGCCCTTAGCGGTAGCGACGGTTTCTTTCCAGCTGAGCTCTGGGTAAGCGGCGCCCAGCAATACAATTTGCTGTCCTTGAATGATCTGGATGTATTATTACCCGGAGAAATGGTCTCATTCGATGTCCTCCTCAGTATCCACAATGTCACAACACCCGAACCGGCCACTAACGCCATGATCGTGATCGCAGCCGTGGCTGCGCTGGTTCTGTGGCAACGGCGTCGCAATGCCTAGATTCGGATAACCCTTTAGTCCTGAAACCCGTCCTTAATATCAAGGGCGGGTTTTTATTATGCTACCCTGCTAGGAGTCAGATCCAATACCACCCGGACCATTTCCTGGATACCTTTGAAAACCTCACTGACTCGTGCATCACCATACATGTAGGCGGGTGTCGTGACGATCTTCTGCTTCGCATCCAAATGGCATTCGCTGACTGCCTTATCCACATGCCGAGCGCCCATTTGCTCCAGAGCCTTGGCCGTTTCAGCATCGTTACCAATCGTCAATTCAACCCTCTCCTCACCGAACACCCTTGCCGCAATCGCCGGTGCAATGCAGGCCAGGCCGATCGGCTTGCCTGACACATGCATTTCTCTCAAAAAACCGGCAACCTCGGGATTAACATGACAGTCGGACCCTTCCAGGGCAAATGTGCACAGGTTCTTGGCCGCTCCAAATCCCCCCGGAAGAACAACCGCATCAAAGTCCTCCGCCTTCGCTTCAATCAGGGGCTTGATGTCACCCCGGGCGATGCGTGCTGACTCGACCAGCACACCCCGGACTTCCTCCGCCTGCGCGCCCTCCAAGTGGTTGATCACATGATATTGTGGGATATCAGGTGCAAAATAGTGCACTTCAACCCCCTTTTCGTCCAGCGCCAGATGAGTCAAAACGGCTTCCCGGATTTCAGAGCCGTCGTAGACTCCACATCCTGATAAGATTAAAGCTACTTTTGTCATAATAGATCTCCTTAAATTCTATAATTTACTACGCTTTTACCGAAAAACCAACACTGCCCTCCTTTGGCATCGGTCGGTTATCAAGAATCTCTTCCAGGCGCTCTTGGACCTCTTCCGTCAGTTTCGGAAGCACTTCAAGCGCCTGCATATTATCTTCCACCTGCTCGGGTCTTGAAGCACCCGTTATGACGGAACTTACGTTCTTGTTCAAAAGGCACCAGGCGATCGCCAGCCGTGGCAGGTTCGTTCCAAGATCATGGGCAACTTCCGTCAAGGGCTGTAGCTTCTTCAGGTTCGCATCCCAATTTGGATCACGCTCCATCAGTTCACGCAGCCACTGGTAATCCGGCATCGCCAGACGTGAGTCTCCCGGAACCTCATCCGTATATTTACCCGTCAGCACACCGCTGTTAAGGGGTGAAAAAATCGTCGTGCCCAACTGTTGAGTGTCAAACAATGGCACAAGCTCTTCCTCTATCCGGCCTCGATCAAACATGTTATACCGGGGCTGTTCGACAGAGGGTCCCCGCACATTAAGGGCATGCGCAACTTCAAACGCCTCCTTGATTTTGCCAGCCGGCCATTGTGAGGTTCCCCAGTAGAGTATTTTCCCCTGACGGATCAGGTCCTCCATCGTCAATACCACTTCATCCACCGGTGTTTCCTCATCATGGCGGTGACAATAATAGAGATCCAGGTAATCAAGCTGTAAACGCTGCAGTGCCTGATCGCACGCTTCCACCAAGTGCTTGCGGCTGGTGCCAATCTGCGTCGGCCAGTCCTGCTTTGCCCCGAAATAGGCCTTGCTCGAAACAACGTAACTGTCCCTCGGCCAACCGGTTTTCCTGAGAATTCGTCCCATCAGCAGCTCCGCCTGACCGTCTGCGTAGGCCTCTGCATTATCGAAGAAGTTCACCCCATGCTCGTAAGCCACACGCATACAGGCTT
>CAYQCG010000268.1:0-3789 GCA_964415925.1 uncultured Puniceicoccaceae bacterium
GATTTGGATATGGAAATCGAAGCGGCGCATAAGAATTTTCTTAAAGCGTCAATTAAGGGGGTCGTCAAAACCATGTCCAAAATGGGCATTTCCACCATTGCCAGTTACCGTGGTGCACAAATTTTCGAAGCAGTAGGCTTAAACCACGAGATCATCGACAAATACTTCACCTGGACCGCTTCACGCGTAGAAGGGATTGGACTGAATGTTATCAATCGGGAGGTAAAAGTCCGCCATGATGATGCTTTCAAAGACCGTGAAGTTGAAAATGATGCACTTGATCCCGGTGGTGTCTTCCAGTGGCGTCATGATGGAGAACGCCACCTCTTCAACCCCCAGACGATACATTTGCTGCAGAAATCGACCCGTTTGAACGACTATAAAGTCTTCAAGCAGTATTCTTCGCTGGTTGATGACCAGAGTGAAAGGCTATGCACCTTGCGGGGATTGATGGACTTTAAAGTTGATCCTTCCAGATCCATCCCGATTGATGAAGTCGAATCCGTCGAGGCCATCGTAAAACGCTTCAAAACCGGCGCAATGTCGTATGGATCCATATCCAAAGAGGCTCATGAGGCTCTGGCCATCGCCATGAACCGGCTGGGAGGAAAGTCGAATACGGGCGAAGGCGGAGAGGATCCGATTCGATTTGAGCCTCTGGAAAATGGTGATTCCAAGAAGAGCGCTATTAAACAGGTTGCGAGTGGCCGTTTCGGGGTAACCAGTCATTATCTGGTCAATTCACAAGAACTTCAGATTAAAGTATGTCAGGGAGCAAAGCCTGGTGAGGGTGGTGAATTGCCCGGTCATAAAGTGAATCCTGAAATTGCCCGTGTGCGTGGCACAACTCCGGGCGTCGGTCTGATTTCACCTCCTCCTCATCATGATATTTACTCTATTGAGGACCTGAAGCAGTTGATCCACGATTTGAAGAATGCAAACCACTACGCTCGGATAAATGTAAAACTGGTTTCAGCGATTGGGGTTGGAACGATTGCAGCCGGTGTCGCTAAAGCTAAGTCTGACGTTGTTTTGATTTCCGGGTATGATGGCGGAACCGGTGCGAGCCCACGCTCATCGATCCAGCATGCCGGGTTACCTTGGGAATTAGGTGTTGCCGAGACAAACCAAACCCTCCTGATCAACGATCTCAGAAGTAGAATTGTGCTTGAGGCAGATGGTCAAATGAAAACAGGCCGTGACATTGCCATCGCGACGCTGCTCGGTGCGGAAGAATATGGTTTCGCAACTGCTCCCCTGGTGACTCTCGGCTGTCTTATGATGAGGGTCTGCCACAAGAACACATGTCCTGTCGGTGTTGCGACTCAGGACGCACGACTGCGTAAAAAGTTTAATCCCCAATTTGGTGATGATTCAACTGCCCGCAGCATAGGTGCTGCCGAATACGCTGTGAACTTCTTCAGATTTGTGGCGGAAGAGCTGCGTGAGATCATGGCTCAGCTCGGATTTAGAACCATCAATGAAATGGTTGGTCGCAGTGATCGATTGGAAATGCACAAAGCGATCAACCACTGGAAGGCTAAGGGCTTGGATTATACGAAGATTTTTCATCGCCCAAACGTTGGACCTGAAGTCGGCACTTATTGCTACATGAAACAGGACCACGAACTCGAAAAAGCTCTGGATAACACTCATATACTTGATTTGGTCAAACCGGCGCTTGAGCGCGGTGAAAAGGTTGTCGCCGAACTGCCCATCATAAACATCAATCGTGTTGTGGGAACGTTAACCGGTGCAGAGATATCACGACGCTTTGGCGCTGAAGGTCTTCCGGATGATACGATACATCTCAAGTTTAATGGAACGGCAGGACAAAGCTTCGGAGCCTTCACTCCTAACGGAATGACTATGGAGCTCGAAGGCGACGCAAATGACTACGTCGGCAAAGGTATGTGCGGATCCCGCATCATTATCTATCCTCCTAAGGTTTCACTACCTGACTTCATCGCAGACAAAAATATAATTGTCGGAAATGTCTGTTTTTACGGAGGTATCCGGGGCGAAGCCTATATAGCGGGTGTTGCCGGGGAACGGTTCTGCGTCCGGAATTCAGGGGTTCATGCCGTAGTCGAAGGTGTAGGCGACCATGGTTGTGAATATATGACCGGTGGGTCTATGACTTGTCTGGGATATACCGGCCGCAACTTTGCCGCCGGTATGAGCGGCGGCATTGCCTACATTTATGACCAGAACGGAGATTTTGAAACTATGCTCAATCCGACAATGGTTAACCTGTATCGGTTGATTGAGTGTGAGGATGTAGAAATCGAAGACGTGCGTGAGCGAATCCAGCGCCATGTTGGTTACACCGACAGTGCCAAAGGAAAATTCATCCTCCAGAATTGGGACAAGTGTGTTTCAAGATTTTTCAAAGTCCTGCCAAGCGATTATGAGCGTGTCCTCAAATCACTACAAAAAGCCCGCGAAGACGGGTTGTCAGGCGATGATGCGATACAGGCAGCTTACGAAGAAAACTCCAAGGTCGGACACTAAATCACGTAATCGTAAATTTATATGGGTAAAAACACCGGTTTTCTAGAATACCAGCGACAGTCCATTCCTTATATTGATCCAAAGGAGCGGATTAAAAACTGGCGTGAGTTTAACCTCATGCCGTCTCCTGAAAAACTTCAGGAGCAGGGTGCGCGTTGTATGGATTGTGGCACTCCATACTGTCATACGGGAATAATGCTTAGCGGTATGGCCAGTGGTTGCCCTATTAATAACCTTATTCCTGAGTTTAATGACCTCGTCTACAGGAATGACTGGAAAGAGGCTCTTGAACGTCTTCTAAAGACCAATAATTTCCCGGAATTTACAGGGAGAGTATGCCCAGCCCCGTGTGAAGGATCTTGTGTGCTAGGGGTTATCGAGCCTCCTGTCACGATCAAAAGCATCGAACATGCAATCATAGATCGCGGATGGGAAGAAGGATGGATCACTCCAAATCCACCGGAAAAACGAACGGGAAAGTCTGTTGCGGTTATTGGTTCAGGACCCGCAGGCTTGGCTTGTGCAGACCAGTTGAACAAGGCAGGTCATTCTGTGACCGTCTTTGAACGGTCTGACCGCATTGGGGGATTGCTAATGTATGGTATTCCAAACATGAAGCTGGATAAATCGGAAGTGGTCGATCGCCGTGTTAACCTGATGCGTGATGAAGGTGTTGAATTTCGCACGGGTGTCTTTGTCGGCAAAGATGAAGATTGGTCTGTTGAGCGGTTGCGTGAGGATTTTGACGCGATTGTTTTATGCTGCGGAGCGACGAAGCCTAATGATTTTCTGGCCAAACTGGAGGGGCGTGATGCTTTAGGTATTCACTTCGCAATGGATTTTCTGACGGCGAATACTCAATTGCTCCTGAATCACAATTACGCCGATCAGGATGGTGAGCCTCCGGAGACGGTGATTACTGCCAAAGGCAAGGACGTTGTTGTCATCGGTGGTGGTGATACAGGGACTGACTGCGTGGGCACGAGCCTAAGACATGGTTGCAAGTCAGTAACACAACTTGAAATCCTCGCGCGTCCCCCGGATGAACGCACACCAAACAATCCATGGCCCGAATGGCCCCGTGTCTACAAGATGGATTACGGGCAAGAGGAAGCAGCTGCGATATTTGGCGATGATCCCAGAGAGTATCTTGTTAATACTGAGCGATTCGTAAAAGATGATGAGGGTCGCTTAAGCGGCTTGGAAATAGTCAATGTCGAGTGGAAGCCGAATCCGGACGGAGGGCGTCCCGCTATGGAAAAGAAAGAAGAAACC
>CAYQCG010000269.1:0-3789 GCA_964415925.1 uncultured Puniceicoccaceae bacterium
CGTTCTCAGTTAGTCATTATGCCCAAACCCTCCGCCACCCAGCGCGTCCAGCGCGGATACAAGCGTGTCCGTACCCTCATCCGCTCGGAGATTTGGGAGTTCCCCCGCCTTCATGACCGGAGCATCAAAGGTCGCGCCATGGCCCTCCTCCGCGTCCTCGCCATTACCTTCAACGGTCTCTTCGAAAACCGCCTCTTTACCCGTGCCGCAGCCCTCAGCTACTCCAGCCTCCTCGGCCTCGGCCCACTCATCGCCATGCTCGTCATGCTCTCCGGCACTTTCATCCAGGGCGACCCCAAGGAAAATATTAAGGAGATCATCGCTTTCATCGCCCCCACCACCCAGCAATACGTCGAGATCGAGCAGCAGCAGAATGGACAGGCCTCCGAGGCCCTTTCCCAGGAGGACCAGGAAATGGCCTCCGCACTCGACCAGCTCCTCGACCAGATCATCGCCGGGGCAGGGGACAAGCTCTCCGACGTCGATACCGGCGTGAACCCCTTTGCCGGGATCATCAGCATCGCCGTCATCATTTTCGTCGGTATCAACCTCCTGGTCACAATCGAGACCGCCTTCAACTTCATCTGGGGCGTCCGTGAAGGCCGGCCTTGGGGTCAGCGCATCGTCTACTATTGGACCTTTATCAGCCTTGGCGCCATCCTCGGTCTAGGTTCCTTCGGCCTCCTCTCCGCCTCCACCGTCGCCGGCGCTTTCAATCTCCTTCCCTTCGGCGGTAACTTCCTCAACAAGGTCTTCCTCCTTGCTGCCCCGTTGCTTTCCTTCCTTATGGCCTCGATGCTCCTTACCGTTTTCTACGTCTTCTTCCCCAATACCCGGGTCCGCTTCATTCCCGCCTTCAGCGGTGCCGCCGCTACCGTCCTCCTCCTCTTCCTTAACAACTACCTCAGCGTCCTCTACATCGGTAGTGTCCTCAACTTCAAGAGCTTCTTCGGCAGCCTAGGCATCATCCCCGTCCTCATGCTCGGCCTCTATTTCTTCTGGGTCTTCATTCTCCTCGGCGGCCAGATCACCTACGCCGTCCAGAATATGAACTACCTCGTTAACCAGCAGGCATGGCACAACATTTCCCTCCGCACCCGCGAAAGCCTCGCCCTCTGTACTTTCCTCGTCATCTGCCGCCGATTCCATAACATGCAGCACCCACTCACCGCTTCCGAACTCGGTGAAACCATCCGCGTCCCCGGTAACGTCCTCAATTCCACCCTCTCCAGCCTCGTTAGCCTAGGTCTCATCACCCCAACCACCGAAGACGACGAGGACGAGGGTGCGCAGACCACCTACCAGCCCGCCAGACCTCTCGGAAAACTCACCCTCGCCGATTTCAAGAACCTCTACGAAAACCGTGGCAACGCCGAAGGCTTCGACATGATCCGCTCCGTCGACCCCCTCATGCCACAATATAACGAAGCCCTCGACAAATTCTTCTCCCACGAACTCGCTGACCACACCCTCGACGACCTCCTCGAAAAAACCAGAGCTCAAGCCCCGGACTCCACCCCCGCCGCTTTCCCCTCCACCGCTTAATGAAGCTATCTGCTAAGAGGTCTTTAACTTTCTCTTATCGGATTCTTTTTATTTTAGGAACACTCCCATAACTTTTCCTCAAGAAGCCCTCGCTCGCCTTCATAAGCTTAAACAATAATCCTGCATAATCCTGTTAATCCTGTCTTTAACCACTTTCGTGGACCGATTTTCTCGTTCTGCATTCAGCACTCGTCCCGGCCTGCGGTTTTCAGATTCAGCGTTTCCAAAATGCCTTGCCAAACCCCCGCTCTTCTCCCATCCTGCATGATTCCACATATCCAAATTCTTAACTTTTAAGTCAGTCATGCCACGCGAACACATCATCCTCGAGTGCACCGAAGCCCGGGCGGAAGGCAAACCCGTCTCCCGCTATATCTCCGACCGTGACAAGAAAAAAGGCCTGGGTCGCCTCGAAAAGAAAAAATACAACCCGCACCTCCGCCGCCACACCCTCCACAAGGAAATTAAGTAGGGTAGGGCTCAGCCATAGCCTGACTTCCTATCATTCAGCGTTCAACGTTTACTGTGTGATTATCTCGCTCGGTTTGTATCCGATACGGTGCGCCCTTACCTCCAGTTCGTGACGTCGCGGTAGCTCAAACGGCCCCGTATACACCTGCCAGCTTTCCGGTTTCCCGGCATTACGCTCCCACATTCGGTAGCCAATACTCGCCCCGCGGGTCGCACTGCTCAGCGTGATCATCCCGTCATCCTCCTCGATCACCGGATCTGCCGTCACCGGCTGCGTCCCGTTGGGCCAGAATAGCTCCCGCAGGCGCGTCTCCGGCATCGCTTGCAGGTCGCCTGTTTTGATCAGGAACCGCTCATTCTCCCGACGCATTTCATCCAGTTTCATCCAGTACTGCTTGTCATGCGCCAGGTTGTTCACCTCGTCGGGGTCCAGCCAAGTGTCGTAAAGTTCTTCCACTGCACGGTTCGGGTCGAACCACCGCGCCTGCGCCTCAGTCAGTTCGCCCTGTTCCCGCAGCCTCAGCAATTCATGCATCGTCGGGATGCTGTAGCGGTAATACACATTCAGGTAGTTCGGGTGGTCCAGGTTATAGTTGCGGATATACTTGTAGCGCTTGTCCCGCACCGCACGTTGACGGTCTGTCGGGAACTCGTCCAGCCGGTCCCGCGCCGCGTAGATATACTGCCGCTCCTCTTCCTCGCGGTAGTCCCCCAGGAACGCCTCACCCTGCATCCACTCCTTCGGTTCTACTCCCGCCAGGGATAGCAGGGTGGGGGCAAAGTCCACGAAACTCACCAAACGGTCCGTCTTGCGGCCTTGACGGAACTTGTCCGGAAACCGCACGATCAGCGGCACCTTCAGGCCCGAATCGAACAGCATCCGCTTCTCCCGCGGCAGGTTGCCACCGTGGTCGCTGTAGAAGAAGATGATCGTGTTATCCAGCAGTCCTTCCGATTCCAGTTCATCCAGCAACTCACCCACCTGCTGGTCCATCCGGTGGATATTGCTGTAGTAGATCTTGTAGTCATTCCGCACCACCGGTGTGTCCGGATGGTAGGAGGCAATCTTGATCTTCGATTCGTCGATCCCCACAAACGGCTCGTCCGCCTGTCTCCAGATGTTTGATTCGTGCGTTATTCCGATATTGAAAATCGCAAAGAAAGGCTTCCCTTCGGGCCGGTTCTTGTAGTGCGCCTGCCCGCTGCTCTCGTCCCACGCAGTCATTGGCGGCTTGAACTGGTAGTCCTCCTTCGAGTTGTTCGTCGCGTAATACCCGTTGGCTCGCAGCAGTTCGCTCACCATCCGCATCTCGGCCGGCGGTACCGCTTCATAACTCTCCAGTCCCTTGATTACCGTACGACCCGCGCTTCCCGTCCGCATGTGGTTCGTTCCCATGTGAATCGGGTACATCCCCGTCGCAATGCAGCTCCGCGCCGGTGCGCACACCCCGTGCACCGCGAAGGCGTTCATGTAGGTCATCCCCTCCCGCGCAAGGCGGTCCAGGTTCGGCGTGTCCGCCACCTCGTCCCCGTACATCGACAGTGTCGGTGAGATATCCTCGCACGTGATCCACAGGATGTTCAATGGCTCATCGCCTTCCCATTGCCACGGCTGTCCGGATACACTCTGTATCCAGGTAATAAATACAAATATTGAGAATGCCTTTAGGGTAGTCTTCATTTCTTTACCAGGGTCAGATTGCCCCAACCCTAATCAACCCCATTCCAGTTCCGCAACCCCTTTTCCCGCCCCCCGCATACCGCCTTCTGTCT
>CAYQCG010000270.1:0-3788 GCA_964415925.1 uncultured Puniceicoccaceae bacterium
CCTTTCCTGATGCCCCGCGAGCAATCAGGAGGCAGTCTTCCTGAAGCACAACCCAAGACAGTGTCGCGAAGTGAACTCTTGTCGGGAGGCCGGCCAGCACATAAAGGAGTAGACAGCCGGGCGAGTAAGGAGGCGGTTAAGACTAAAGGAAAGACCATCCTAGGCGGGGGGAAGAACGGTGCCAGGCTGGACGTAAAGAATGACGTTATGAGGAAGCAACCTCTCCGTGTTTCGGCAAATCTTTCCTCTCCGGTCGGAGTGAACCTGAGAGGACTGGTATCCACGCAGAAAGGTCAAACAACCTTGAACAGTAAAGTTGTTGATGTGCAGCCAGATAAGACAGCACTCCAATCCACTGGCATACCGACTGCTCATGGGCAACAGCAACGCAATGTCGCCTTAAAGAAACTCATGTCCTCATATTCTCAAAAAAGTCCCGCCGCGAAGAGCACAGCACCTCCGAACGATGCTTTTAATCGTCAGCATAATGCGGCTGTTGAGGAAAAAGCGAATCGAGAGAAAGCACCTGACAAAGGCATAAAGCAGGGCCAGCAAAATAACCAGCTACAGAACCTGCAAAGCGAGCCTGCTATGCAGCCAAACGAAAGAAGCCAAACCGGCGGGCTGGACAGTATGCAGCGGGTGGTCAGCACAACCACAGTTGAACTACCGTCGATGATTCTGCAGCAAATCGAACGCCTGCGACGCAGTGGACGTTTCTGGATGCAAGTGACGCTCAATCTTCCGGGAGATGAAACAGTCGTATTGAAAATCAACCTGGGGGGGAATCGAGTACAGGCCAAGGTTGAAACGACTTCAGGCGAACTTCGCGAAGCCCTGGAGGAGGGTTGGCACGTGATCCAAACAAAAGCTGCGCAGCGCGGCCTGAAACTGGAAGACGTGCAAGTTGAATGGTTGAACCGTGAAACGACCCGGTCGGTATCATAAAGAAAGACATACGTTATGGATATAGCGCCCACACAAAGCAGTAACCCACTTGTTGCACAAGCCTTGACAAAAAACAGCAAGGAAAGCGGGCAAACCCTGAGCTCCCAGGATTTCCTGCAACTATTGACTGTCCAGCTTACGAACCAGGATCCACTTAACCCAATGGAGGATACTGAATTTATTTCACAGATGGCAAACTTCACCTCGCTGGAACAGATGAATGAGCTTACCCAGTCGTTCCAGACTTATTCCAACAGCCAACAGGAAATCGCCTCCCAGGCTTATCTTGGAAAACACGTTACTTTGAACCTAGCGGACTCAGAAAGTGCCAGTGGTTTAGTCACAGCCGTAACCAAAGATGAAACAGGTCAGATGACCGTGACGGTAAACGGCAAGGAATACGGAATCAACCAGATTCAGTCAGTAGCTCTTCCACCTTCAGGTAAAGAGGTGACTGAGTCCTAACCCGAAAAAACATGAGTTTATCTGCAACCTTACAAAGTGGCGTCAGCGCCGTCAAAGCATTCACCCGGGCACTCGATGTGATTGGGGATAACATTGCCAATGTAAACACAACCGCCTTCAAGCGCGGACGGGCAGAATTTGGAGACAGTTTCTATTCGCTGCTGCAAAATCCCAGTGGTGGTGTAACCGCAACGACAACACGGCCCAGCTCGCAGATCGGGAGCGGAGTGCAGATCAGCCAGGTTAACACAATCTTTGAGCAATCCGATTTTGAGTTCACGGATAATCCGACCGACCTGGCTATATCGGGACGTGGCTTTTTCCAGGTCGTCAATCCGAATGATACCTCGGAAATGTTTTTCACACGCTCGGGAAACTTCCGTCGAGATGACCAGGGATTCCTGGTCACTCCTGACGGGATGCGCCTGCAGGGGAACAATGGAGACCTGCAAGTAGCACCAAACCCGGCAGCGCAAATCGCACGGTATGGTGATGAAATTTCGAGCTTCAGCTTTGACGAGGCCGAAGGACGACTGAGTGTATTACTGAAAAACAATAACAGTGTCGAAGTAGGAAGAATACAGCTTTCGGACTTCAATGATCCCAAAGGGCTGGTTAAAAAAGGAAGCAACCTTTACGCTTTTCATCCAGCGGCCGGAACTCGAAGCGACTTTTTCCCCGGAGCGAATGCGTCGAGTTCCGTTCATCCCTTATTTCTGGAACGTTCCAACGTGGATTTAACGGACGAGTTTGCAAGCATGATCACGACACAGCGCAGTTTCCAGGCGGGTGCGCGAATCATAACGACAGCAGACCAAGTCATGCAGGAGGCGATCAATCTTAAACGCTAGGCGATTAGAAGGAGAATGAAATATGGCAAAAGAACCGGAAGCCGTTGAAGAACTACCCCAACCTGTCAAGACAAGCGGAGGAGGCAATCCGTTGATTCCTATCATCGCTATTGTAGTGCTCGTTCCAATACTGACTGTCAGTGTCTTTGAATTCTATATATTTCCGAAATTCAACAAGATGGTAGCGCATGCTGAAGAAGCAGCCATCCAAGAAGAGGACGCCGAAAAGGAGAGCGAAGAAGGCGTCATCCGCGGTGAGAATATCCATACCTACGAAGTGCCTGATATTGTAGCCAATCTTTCCGGCTCAATGCAGTCCCGTTACGTCAAGACCAGCTTCACCCTGGAAAGCCGGGTAGTGGGATTTGAAGAAATGATGACGCAGAACAACGCCAAGATTATCGATGCCGCGCTAGGCGTACTGTCATCTTTGACGCTGCAGGATCTCGAGCAGGCCGGCATCAAGAACATTGTCCGCAATGACCTGCTCAATGCAATCAGTCAGTCCCTGAACGGCAACTTTGTAGACCAGCTTTATTTCAGTGAATTCGTAGTGCAGTAAGCAGTTGGAATAGGAACAGATGAGCGAAGAATCTCCCAATCAGGACGACGTCAGCGAAATCCTCAGTCAAAGCGATATTGACGCTTTAATGACTGAGGCAATGACGGACGAGCAGGATATCGTCTATACATGGGATGGCAGGCGGATGGGACCCGACGAAAAGGTACATGTCGAAACATACGACTTCCGCAACCCCGTCTTCCTGACGGAAGTCGAGTTAAGGCAGGTACGGATAAGACACGAGCAGTTTATTCATTACCTGGCAGCTAGGCTGTCGATGTTTTTACGGATGGATTTTGGACTGAAGATGTCCCAACTCTTCACGACACCGTATTTAAAGTTTACTGAAGCCATACCTAATCCAACCTATATTTCGCTTTTCAGGGTCGAGCAGCTCAACGGAGTAGGTATTATCAGTATTAATCCGCGACTGGCGATGACAGTTGTAGACCGTCTATTAGGGGGCAAAGGCCACAGTGTAAGGGATGAGCGCTACCTGACAGAAATCGAAATGGCGTTGATGGAAGATGTGCTCTACATCATTCTGGAAGAATGGTGTCGCCAGTGGGAAGACACACGCGAACTGAACGGGTCCCTAATCGGGCGCGAGAATAACGGCCGCTTCCTGCAAACATCGCCTCATGACGCAATCGTCCTGGTATTAACGATGGAGGCGACACTGGGAGATGTCTCAGAGCCCCTGCAAATTGGTATCCCCTACTACACGATAGAACCGGTCATCCGCAAGATGCAGGATAACAACAAGCGCTTCAACCGGATGAACATCGAAAAGAAGGATGCGAAATGGATGCCTGTCTATGATGAAATCAATGTTCCCGTGAAAGCGGAATGGAAAGCCTTTACGGCAACGATCAGAGACCTGACGAGTCTGAGGCCGGGGGATCTCATTGAACTACCCAGAGACATTATCAGCGAGACTTACATAAATTTACGCGGAGAGG
>CAYQCG010000271.1:0-1254 GCA_964415925.1 uncultured Puniceicoccaceae bacterium
CGGGGAAAGAGACCGGGTCAATGATCCAGCCTTGCGTGATTACCTGGAGGCTAATCCGGACACAACAATCGACCAGGCATTTGCAGACTTCAAAGCAGGTAAAATTACCAGCTTCAATGGTATGACATATGAAGAATTCCAACAACATGACCTGGATATTGTCACACAGCCATACATGATAATCGGTTTTGTCGTCTTGGGTGTTTTGGTTCTCTTTACTGTCAGGAAATTACCGCATACCGCATCAGCTGACGATATACGCACACATTCCAGTCTCGGGGAAATACTCGAAAGACTCTTCAGAAACCCACTCTATCTGGGGGGAGTCGTAGCCCAGACATTCTATGTGGGTGCCCAGATCATGTGTTGGACGTTCATCATCCAGTATGCACAGGACAATCTGGGAATGGATAAGGCAACGGCACAAAACCATAACATCGGGGCTATGGTTATCTTTCTCAGCAGCCGCTTTATTTGCACCTTTCTCCTCAAGTATATCACTCCGGGTAGCCTCCTGGCAATTCTTTCAGTAGGCGCCATGACAGCAACACTGGGAGCGATCTATCTCGAAGGTATGACCGGGCTCTACAGCCTGATGGCGATATCCGCATGTATGTCGCTGATGTTCCCAACCATTTACGGTATTGCGTTGGATGGTTTGGGCCCTGATGCCAAAATTGCTTCTGCCGGACTGATACTGGCAATCGTGGGCGGTGCGTTCATGCCGCGCCTTCAAGGCGGCATCATGGATATGGAAAGTTTCATGGGAACAACCGGTGTTCGCGGCTCTTTCTTCCTGCCCTTTTTCTGTTTCGTCGTGATCGCCCTTTACGCTTTCTTCACGATGCGCCAGCACGCTCGTCACAAAATGATTCAGTAATACAAATACGGTTAAAACTTTGTAGGTTGCGATACTGTTGGACAATCGGATGGGTCGTATTCCAAAGCAGCCGATTTTCCCTCTACGGCCTTTCTTTCATTATATCAATAATACGTTCAAGGATTACACATCAACCGTTCTTGCATATTCAAAGTCCCGGTCTTTAAGATACTTCGAAATTTACTGTCTACCCCTAGATTCTTATCCATACAGTAATCTATCCAGCTGACGGTTGTTTACCCATCTCTCCCCTACGAAAGTAACCCAATGAAAAAATTAGTCGTTACCTCTACATGGATATTCACCCTGCTATGTGCCGCAATCCCAGGCAGCCTGGCGGCGGCGATACAGTATGATGCGCAAGTTCCCCTGGT
>CAYQCG010000271.1:1264-3784 GCA_964415925.1 uncultured Puniceicoccaceae bacterium
GAGTTGCAGTCGGCACTCAAGGAAGCCGGGCGCAGTGACCTATCCGAAACGATAAAGATCCTGCCGAGCAAGCTGGAGCCGCAGGCCTTCCAGATACGCCCCTCGGGTAAGAACAAAGTCGAAGTGATCGCTTCGGACGCGAACGGCGCAATGTATGGGGGGATTGAAGTGGCCCAGCGGGTCCGCCTGGGTCTTCCGGTTGAATACCAGGACCAGAAACCCTTTATCGAGAAGCGTGGAGTAAAGATCAACATCCCCCTTGATATCCGCACGCCAGCGTTTGACGACTCCGGGGAAGCGGCACAGAGGAACATCGAAACGATGTGGGACTTTGAGTTCTGGAGAGAATACCTGGATGACCTGGCACGCTACCGCTACAATGTGGTGAGCCTGTGGGCGGCCCATCCCTTCCCAAATATGATCAAGCTTGAGGATTATCCCTACATTGGGGTGTATTATGTCTACTACTCCAAGGAGGGAAGTCTTTCCACCACGCACCTGGACGCCGCCGTAAGTCTCGAAGACGACACTGAGGGCACCCTAGGCCTGGGGAAAAAGATTTCGATCGAAGAGAAAATCAAGTACTGGCAAAAGGTCTTCCAATACGCGCAAGACCGGGGGATAGAGATCATGATGGTGCATTGGAATGTGCACATGCATGGCGCCGCTGGAAAACACGGGATTACGAACGCGCAGGACAATCCGATCACGATCGAGTACATCCGGGATTGTGTCCGTGAGATGTTGCTGACCTACCCGCAAATTACAGGAATCGGTACGTGCGCCGGGGAAAACGACGACCGGTTTTTGAGAGATGAATACAAAACCGAAAACTTTGTCTTCAACTCCTATGGCAAAGCCGTCATGGATGTTAAGGCATTACAGCCCGAGCGTAATATCCGCTTTATTATCCGCAGGCACAGCACGGAATACCCCGATGTGGTCGATGCCTTTAAGGACTATACCGGCGGAACAATGGAAACGAGCGTCAAGTATGCCGTCGCGCATATGTACTCGTCAAGAAGGCCCCAGGAGTGGGAAAGACGCATCGTCGAGGAAGGCTGGCTGGAAAAATTCAAGGTATGGCTGAACCTGCGCAATGACGACATTTTCATGCACCGCTGGGGGAGCCCCGATTACGCCCGTGATTTCATCAAGTGGATGCCTCACGACCATATTGCCGGGTTCTACATGGGTTCGGACACCTATGTCTGGGGCCGTGAGTTCATCTCAAAGAATCCCGAAACCGCGGGGTGGCTGGAGATTAAAAAGCACTGGTACCAGTTCCGTTTGTGGGGACAGTTGGCTTATAATCATGAACTGGGCGACGACTACTGGGAAGCGGCATTGCAACACCGCTTCCCCAATGTCGATGCAGGGCTGCTGCTCAAAGCCTGGGAATCGGTCTCCGAAGTCATACCTCAACTCAACCGTTCCGTCTGGTCACCGACTGACGGGTCGTTTGCGGCGGAAGGGTGCCGTCGGACGACAGGCTTTCTGACCCTGGACGGTTATCACTTTGAGCGCCCTGCCATGCCTTTGAACCGGATTGAGAACGCACCGGATCCCCAATGTATCACCGTTACTGACTGGGCTAAAGCCTACCTCAAGGGAAAAACACTGGAAGGTGTCACGCCGCTCCAGGTGGCGGAGAACCTGGACGGGTATGCCGCTGTTGCACAAAAAGCACTCCCACGCTTACGGGCGCAAACCGGCAACAACGTGGAACTCCAGGAAACACTGAACGATATCGACAGCATGGCCTATCTGGGCCGCTACTATGCCGACAAGATGCGCGGTGCCGCGAAGCTGGCACTCTATCGTGAGAACGGCCGGCAGGAGCGCAAATACCTCGACCAGTCAGTGGCACACCTGGAGGACGCGGTGGAAGAGTGGGAAGCCTACGCGGCGGTCCTTACTCCCCAATACAAGACGCAAGTCGGGGCAAGGGCCAACACGATGGATTGGAACGGCACGTTGAAAGAAGTGGAAAATGAAGTCCAAACCATCCGGGAGGAAGGGGACTTCCCGGAACTGCATTTCGTGAACCTGAAGGAAGGTGAACGTGTGCCTGTCGGTTCCGATCTCCGGGTGGAAATCAAGGCGACCGACGGTAACGGTGTTCCCAAGGTGAAGCTCTATCTCAACGGCCTGGTCCTCGATCCGGAAGGAATGAGCGGAGACGTGTTTACCTGGAGCGCTTCGAGCGATGAACTCCTGAAATCGATGGAAACCGGAATGCACCATCTTGAAGCGGTGGCAATGGATAAGAACGGTTTGCGCACAAGTGGGGAGATCAATATAGCAGTTGGTAACACATCACCCAAGTCAACCGGGGACTGGAGGAATAAAATCCATGCCGTTATCCTTGAGGAGGGTGAGAAGTTCCGCAACGGGGATATCCGCACTTTCCCGCGCCTGGAATGCTTTCTCAGCCTGGAGGAAGACGGTTCGATAGCACTCACGAACGGCACTCCCGATAACAGTGGGGACACGATCTGGGGAACCAACGGGAAAGCC
>CAYQCG010000272.1:0-3776 GCA_964415925.1 uncultured Puniceicoccaceae bacterium
TTGAAGAAACCCATCAAGAGTGTGGTGTCTTCATCCGTAACGGGTCGGCGGTAAGCCTGGCGTGCGAGACGGCTGATGATTTCACGCGCGGTTTCAAGCGTATTGCTGGCCTGAGTATAAGTATCGCCGAAAATCTTCTTTCGACTGGCAGTTTCTCCCGTACCAAAATCATCGAAAGGACCTGTAATGGAAACCTGATATACGGCAGGTGTTACGCGCGGATGACGGTGGAAGTTAAAACTGGAAACGAACGGCTCGCGTTTTCGCTCAAGAACTGTCTCGGGTTTTTTAATAAACGTGACACCGAGTTCCTGCATGCCTGCTTGGACAGTTGTGCGTAAATTAAGGTGCTTGTCGACGTCCTTGTGAAAGGTCTTACCTCTGACGGGCGGCACTATGTTAAACACTTCAAGCCGTTTGCGGTTAAGCATGACTTCAAGTTCGTGCGGTTCGTCCAAGCCTTCCACGTGTTCATTGCGGTCGCGGGTCAATTTTATGGAAATATCGTAGGTGCCACTGCGTGGGAAATGGTAGGGGATGACGATTCCGCCGCGTGTTCCCAGGGGTAGACCCTTTACATGGTGCTCCTGGGTGATATCCGGTTTGACCCGGATGGTATCACCGCCGGGATAACCCATTGAACGGCCAACCGCCAGACGCGCGACTTTACGACTGGCGGAGATGTAACGGTCCAGCAAAGTCGGGGTGAGTTCCGTTACGGTGATATTATCAAAGCCATGGCTGACTTCATCGCGGGGAAGGAGCTCTGAGGCATCAACCTTGAGAGCAAGCAGATCCCTGATGGCATTTTCGTATTCAGCGCGTGTCAGCCTGCGGAAGGTACTTGTCCGTCCCGGATTCGGTTTGGCCGTTGCCACAAAGTCGAGGGACTCCTCAAGATATTCGATAACGGCATCGTAGGTGTCCGGTTCGGGACGCTTGCGTCCGTGTGGAGGCATCTGGCGGGCGTTCATTTTGCGGACGATTTCCTCCCACGTATCCGGGTGATGGTGGAGCGGTTCGGAGAGCAGCTTCGCAATATCCAAACCGGACTCCGCATCAGCCCCGCTATGGCATGAGGTGCAATAGGCATCGAGCACGGGCAATCCAGCTGTATCGGTTGATGCTGTCTGAATCACCGGAGTTGGCTTCAAGGCATTGCGCAGCCAGGCTGCGGCAGCATCGTAGGCAGCCTCGCTTGGTCTTGGGAGGTCCGGCTCATCAACCGGAGGCATTTCCCGTTCTTGCAACATCCAGATCACATCCTCCCATATTGCAGGATGCGCATTCAGGTCGGTGGCGAGGAGACTTTCGAGATCCAGATCGCCCTTCTGTCGATCGGGATTGTGACAATCGGTGCAAAAGCCGGCAATGAGTGTGCCGGCGGGCGAATCCAGAAATGAATCCTGA
Source organism: uncultured Puniceicoccaceae bacterium (assembly GCA_964415925.1). GTDB lineage: Bacteria > Verrucomicrobiota > Verrucomicrobiia > Opitutales > Oceanipulchritudinaceae > CAYQCG01. The sequence goes on from CAYQCG010000272.1 coordinate 1,411, forward strand.
GCTGTCCTGGATACGAGGTCGACTGAGGGGAGTTCCTTGAAACCGGGCACCTCGATCTTTGGGGCAAAGGGGAAATATTCTGTTAGATAGTCACGGCCGTGAGTCATAACGCCACCGTGATGCGTACCGGCAATTAGCAAAACCACAGCAGAAAGAATGGCACTGCGATAATACCAGTCGGTCGAGTCTTTCTTACTCCGTAAACTGAAGAAAAGGGCAACCGAGAGGCAAACCGTCATGAGGATGCCAAGCAGCTTGTGCCAAAAGATCCGGTCAGCGCCGTAACCACCCTCCTGCTCTAAAGATAAACCCGTGAGAATGGCAAAAATGGCAGTGACTACCGCAAAAGCCAGAAGGAAATTTTTTGCCGGCTGAAGTTGTGCACGTAGACCCTTGAAGGGGAGAAACTCAATGAGTGCTACAATGATGACTGCGCCAATGGGCAAATGCAAAATGACCGGATGGAACCGGCCAAAAAACAATATCCATTGTTCAAAGGCTGTCACTGTCACGAAAAGGGAGTCTGTTTACAGATTTCGTTTACACAGGGGGTATAAAGCTGTGCTGATGTTAGCGATCAACATAGCTTATGGTATTTTGCCTGTAAAGTCCGTAAAGCTGAAAATAGCGGTGACGCCTTTGAGCTGACTGACTAGAAATTATTACCCAACCGTGGTTGAATATCAATTTTCCAAGGGCTGAAGCTGTCCTCGCTGTTGGTGAGAAGAGGCAAGAGATCGACTGGGCCTCTCTCGAGTCTGATATTTCTGAAAATTAATTCTGTGCTACCGGAACGGGCTCTCAAGGTATGTTCGTGTTTATTGAGCAAAAGAGTTGCAGAAGCAGGTTCCTGGAGTTCGGCGTAACGGAAGCGAATATCATATAAACCCGGTTTAGCGACGTCCAATTTCCATGTTCCTATAGCTTTGAGATTGAAGGGGGCGTTTTTAATGTGCTCGCCATCCTGACGGGATAAAATGACCGGCTCCTCATAAGTTGGATTGATCACGATTCTGGGAGCACTGTAATTATCCGGACGGGTATTGCTGACATCAACAAACCAATGGATATAATCCAGTTTCATTTGAGTGAGAATATCCCTGCGTGTGCCACTCAAGTCATTTTCTTCGTAGGGATCAGCCACCAGGTCGTAGAGCTCAAAATCTGGCTCACCTTCAAAAGATTCACTACCGAATCCGCTGCCATGCAGAAGCTTCCATCTTTGGTTGCGTATTGCGAAGTGGTGGAAAAGAGTCGGCTCATCTCCGCGGTGAGACTGAATGACGATATTGCGATCGGGCCAAGAGACATTCTCCTTCCGGAGTAGCGGGAGAATGCTTCTGCCATCCATTATTTCAGTTGCGGGATCTGAGACATCGCATACTTCGAGAATAGTGGGAGCCAAATCTATATGCGCTGATATCCGGTCGCTACGAGCATTCGCGTCTAAAGTTCCAGGCCAGTGTAAAAGGAGGGGAGAACGGATACCGCCCTCATGAACCTTGCCCTTATTTCCCTGAAAACCCGCAACATAACGGTATCCATTGGGTCCATTGTCGACCAGAAAAATGACAAGGGTATCGCGTGTGAGGTCCAATTGATCGAGACGCTTAAACATCTTACCGATGTTGTCATCGATATTTGTGATCATGGCAAAAATACGGGCTCTCTGATCAAGATCTTCCCTATCAGTTAAAGGGTGGCCAACGTCCTGTTTAAAACGCGCATTGCGCAAATCCATTTTCTTGTATTCCTGATAGAGGTCTTCAGGCACGTCATGGAAGGGCGAGTGCGGCGCATTCGTGGCGATGTAGGCGAAGAAAGGTTTATTATCATTTTTCGCCTGCTCAATCCAATCGAGGGCATGGTCAAAGTAGACATCGGTGCAATAACCGTAAAACTGTTTGGGGTCACCATTGTGGTAAAGAACAGGATCCGTGTAGTCACCTTCAGCACCTTCCGGATCAGAGGGCTGACCGATTCCGCCACCGAGGTGCATGAGCACTTCCTGGAAGCCTTGATCCTGCGGGCGCATCGGGAAGTTATCACCCAGGTGCCACTTCCCGAACAGCCCTGTAGCATAACCGGCGTTTTCCAGAATTTCAGCGACAGTGGTTTCATCGGGATCCATCATGGCATGGCCATTCCATGTATCGATGGCACGCGTACGATAGTTGTAGCGACCTGTCATCAAGGACGCACGGGTGGGTGCGCAGACCGGCGACACATAGAACTGTGACATCTGGGCGCTTTGACTTGCCATACGGTCAAGATTTGGAGTCTTGATGATGTGGTTGCCCGTAAAACCAAAATCTCCATAGCCCTGGTCGTCAGTAATGATGACAACGACATTCGGCTGCTTGGCC
>CAYQCG010000273.1:0-3758 GCA_964415925.1 uncultured Puniceicoccaceae bacterium
AAATTGCATGGTTACGAGCAGACAGGTCACAGGCAGCAAAACTCGCTGAATGCTTTGAGCCACCCGCAAAGTGCAAGCCGACGCCGACATTCTTCGTTTTCAGTCCGTACCAGTAAGTCCAGCCGTGTGGAGGCATAAACTTGACGGCAGTTGGCAGGTCTTCGATCAGGATTCTCGAAAACATCCCACCGTCTTGCCGATGAATTTGAATCCCTCGTGCCCTCTCGCCTACCATGGCATTGCGAATTATTTCCTGGTTAGGTGCACCCTCCAGCCCGGAGTCGGCCCAAAAGCGAGTGGACATCTCAATATCGATGCACCGCGGAACAGCTCCTGCACGGATTGCCGTGATCCCGTTCTCTAGCGGACAAAGGTATACGTTGTAAATCGCAGTCAAACTATGGCTGCGAACTGCAAAATAGGGATTGACCAAAGTAACGTTTTTCAAAAGGCCACCACCGCGAACATCAACAGTAAGGGGGTATTTTGCCACGGCTTTAGCGTTCTGTTTGGGATAAAAGATATTCAAATCCCGTGCACATCCCCCATCCAGATCAATGAACGCTTCCCCTTCAGGATCACCATGGCCAGCGTAGGCCAGTAAAAGCGTCCCCCCTACGGTAGCATCGTTACTACTTGGTTGTTTCCATTCGCCTCGCAGAGTTATTCCCTGCGGAATCGTCAAAGTCCCTTCAATACGATATCGACCTGCGGGCGCAAATACCGTTCCGGGATTGTTGCCCGCATCGTCAATGGCGCGCTGAAAGGCCTCTGTAGAATCAAGCTTCCCAGTGGGATCTGCATGGTATGGGGCTTCGGTGACAATATAGGAGACCACCGGAACCAGATCGCTGGGATAAAGGAGCGGAACGATCCTCGGAGTTCCCTGAGCGATTTGATGCGAGCGAATCAGTGCAGCTGAAAGCTCCGGTTTGCGCAATGGGCTACGCTCAACCTTCGGCGCTGGCAGGGGCGAAGCACTGATTGACGCTTGCCCACCATCCGCTGGATCTGTGGCAACTTCGACCGTTTTTTCCTCGGTGACGGCACCCTTCAGAAGCACAGATTCTTCACTGGGTTCGGGCATGACCGATGTGTTTTCGGAAATCAGTTCCCTTTGATTCTCTAACTGCAAATAAACGAACAATCCTGCTGGAATTCCCAGTGCGGACAGAGCAGCAACCACCCATATGAATGGATGAACCATTTGTTTTCGGTGCCGCCGTCTTTGAACCGATGAGCCCATGAGCTAACTAGGTTTGGCCGAGCAGAAGGCAGGTATTACCCACAAGCCCTTCTAATTCTAGGTGCCTGTTTCCAGTTGCCCCGGAAGCGTAATTGGCATCTCCTGAAGGAACCACTTCCCAAAGGCCAAGAGGCGACAAGGTAGGGCACTTCGATCAACCAAACATTAAGCGAGATGGCGACTAGATTGCGGGCCATGCAAGGCGCTCGTTCAACGGCTGGACTTTTAGTCCCTCCTCGAATCGAGCAACGCTGCATGGATCCGATCTTACGCAACCTTTTCAAGGCGATGCACTTTTGGGTCTGAGCAGCGTTGCTTCGGGCGTGAAGAGCGCCAAGCCCTCCTTTGCCCGAAGTCGCCTTGCTCATAACCAACATTGCTCTCGTCTCGCTCATGGAAGGTTAATCGAAGTGCCCTTAATTATTTCAAATGATCCGCAGAACTTAGGTAAAATTGAGTTCTTAAATCGTTCCCCAGCCATCGAAGTTCCGCAAAATACCATCCGCTCTTGAAACTCGCCAAGGAAAAGTCGAGTTTCTGCCCTGGCGACAAAACATGTTGAGTGACTTCTTTTCCCCACAAATCCTTGATCACCAAAGTACCGCTTTTTCCCTCCGGAAGAGACAATTGGAGCTGTCCCGAACAATAGCTTATCCCTGATTCTGAATTTGAAAGAGATTTTTTTCCACCTAGCCCCATGCTCTCTTTGTCCAGAGACTCGATACCAAGCTCGTGTGCGGGACTTGAATTGAGAAGTCGATAATCTCCCTGTGCATAATCGGCAAATTGTGGATCAGCAATAATACTTCCCATTTCCAAGCCCGCGCTCCGCATCTTATTCAGGTGCGGCTTAGCCCAAGCCGGGTCATGAGGACTGTAGTAGACATTATGGTTCATAAACGTCGTTGCCAGCATTTTGAAACTGTCGACACCAATCTTGGTATATTTAGATGGGCTCCCCCCTTCCGATCCTGCAACAATCACATTGTTTCGAAGCACAGCACCCGAAACGGAGTAGCGCTCAAAACTAATAAATGCACGATTAAAATTTCCGGCAGGTTTGACGATAAAGTTGTTCACAAAATAGTTAATGCCTTTGCTCGACAAAACCGACAGACCATTGCTCTCCTCGCAGATGTTGCCATAGACAAGGGTATTGTGCTGGTCATCATCACACCGTATTGTTTCTGTCACGGTTTTTGCATCATGGTCATGCAAGTAATTGTAACGCACAATGTTTGCTGTCCCAGCCCCAGAAATGTAAATGCCGTTGCCGTCGGAAAGCTTCAGTACAGCTCGGCTTATCTCATTGAACTCGATCAGATTATAGCGACCATGCTGATAAGGCTCGCGAGCGACCCAACCCTCATATGTTTTTCCGGCGTTAAATGCATTAGGAGCAATCTCACTATGTCGGATGGTGCGGCCTCCCTGTTCGTGGGGCCCCTCTTCGGGTTTGACCCGGCACGTCACCAAGATTGCGCTGTAGGGACAGTCGTGAATCAGGTTGTGTGCAATCCGATTGTAACCGCTTTGCCAAGCCCAGACAGCTGGGGCATGCCACATGATTTCACCAACATTTTGCAGGTGGTTGTTGACGATATCATTATTGCGGTTGACGTCCTTAGTTCCGGGTCCATAACCCGCCAAAAGTATTCCAGCTTCTCCAAGGTACGCAAATTCATTGTTCAATACGCGGTTATGCTGGGCATGCAAATCGAGCCGCAACGCAGTCCCACCGGAGTTCTCAAAACGGCAATTGCTGACGAGGCAATTCTCCGCCCCTCGAAAACGCAGCAGAGCGGTTGGGCGGTCGAACATCTCCCAGTCATGCTGCAAGCCCCAACCTAGCCTGTCTTCCTGAGAGACCCAGGCCCGGCGATCGGCCTCGGTGAATGTTAGCTCCTTGAAGACAATTCCCCGAATTGGTTGGTCAATAGTACTATTGTAATCAATCTGTCCCTCAACGCGAATCAATTCCGTCAGGGTAGGCACCCTCACCTCAGCAGGGGATCCATCTGATCGGCTGTCTCTCGGCCACAGATAAAGTCGTCTCGATTGCGAGTCCAATACCCATTCTCCAGGCTCGTCCAGAACCGCCGGAACATTTTCCACCCAAACCGAGACCCCGAAATGGTCATGAGTGCCTTTCCTCAAAGGACCCATTGTATATGTGGCTGTAATCGCAGTCTTGGCCACAAGGTTCTCAACGTCAACGGATTCGAGTGGGAGCATATTCACGGTCCATGGATTCGTTGGGCGGACAAAGATCTCTACATCATTGAGATTTGGCCAGTTTTTGAGGGCCCCCTCAGGGAAATGAAGGGTACTCAAGTCCCCTTTCACCGATGGACCAAACCCATTGCCCCTTGCACGAGGTAAGCGCCCCTGATTGTCGTAAAGGGTGAAAAACCGCTCGATTTCATCGGGTAATTGAATGGTCCATACCTTACCCTTTGCAACCTTAGGGAAGTTAGGCGGTAAAGGATCAAGTTTTTGCCAACCGGTTACT
>CAYQCG010000274.1:0-3755 GCA_964415925.1 uncultured Puniceicoccaceae bacterium
GTGCGTGGGGAAAAATATGGCGTTTGCCTTTTTCACCTGCACAGAGAAGGATCGAGCCCATGCTGGCTGCCATACCCATGACTACGACGCGGATGGGTGAACTGATCATAACCATGGTGTCATATAGTGCGATTCCGGCAGTTACGGAGCCGCCGGGACTGTTCAGGTAAAATGTGATTTCATCGCCGGGTTTGTCCGCTTCCAGATAAAGAAGTTTTTCAGAAGCCTTACGACAGGCTTCTTCGGATGTTTCACCCCAGAAGAATAGTTTTCGCTCATCCAGAAACTTCTTCTGCATGATAGTTTCGATACCTCGATCGGGTCGTTCGGCATCGTCTTTCTCACTCTTGGCCAGGACAGGCGTGTCTATATCTGTATAATTAAGCATATTTTAAAGTTGGGAGTTTTTTGCCAGCAGCGCAAGTATTGGCTGTAGCCCGCTGAGTCATATGTTCTACCTGCAAGCGACCCTCTAGATGAGTCCCAATTCCATTTTACCCTCTTCGGAAATCATCTCCTGTGTCCATGGCGGGTCCCAGACAAGATTAACGTGTGCCTCATGAACCCCGGGAACACCTTCGGCCTTGTATTTAGCATCCTGTGCGATGGCAGGTCCCATGCCGCATCCCGGGGCTGTTAAGGTCATGTCAATCTTCACATCATAGTTGCTCTTTCCTACATCCAGTATTTCTAGAGTGTAGACCAGGCCAAGATCGACAATGTTCACCGGTATTTCCGGATCGTAAACGGTCTTGAGGGCATCCCACAGTTTTTCTGTCTCCGGTGGACCTTCGTGGGTTTCCCCGGATGCCTGATCATTCTGTTCGATGACTTCCTCACCAAGGGCATCGGCATCTTTTCCCAGTATCCGGGCCATACCGAAAGTTCCGGTAACTGTAAAGTTCCCACCCAGTCGATGGGTAATCATTACGAGTGTGCCCTTCTCGATCGATATCGGTTCGCCATACGGTACGATGGTGGCTTCGACATCTCGACTGATAGTGCGGGGATCTGAATGCATGCCAACCTAGTTGCTGAATTTGTCCTGGACTAAATTGCGGACATATGCAGCTAAATCATCGTTATCGATCTTCGAAATTATCTCCTCGAAAAATCCAAACACAAGCAGCTCCTGAGCTTTTCTTCGCGGAATGCCCCGTGAAAGGAAATAGAAAAGGTTACTTTCATCCAACTCACTTGTTGTTGCACCGTGACTGCACTTTACATCATTCGCTTCGATTTCCAGGCCTGGCAGCGAATTGGCGTCCGCGGTCGGTGATAGTAAAAGATTGCGATTGGTCTGGTATGCATCGGTTTGCTGGGCGTCTTGTTCAACCCGTATCAGGCCACTGAAGATGGTTCTCGCTTTATCAACCAACGCGTTTTTATACAGTAAATCACTGGTAGCATTAGATGCCGCGTGTGTTTGCAGGGTCCGTTGATCCAGTTCCTGCTCCCCGCCGACAACTCCGAGCGAGTCCATATCGATATGGGCACCTTTGCCCAGTATTCGGCCATGCTGCTCATTACGTATATGTAAGCCGCCAACATTAACTGTTACAGTTTTGAGGTTTGCGTCACGCTCGGCAGTTGCGCTGTTGAGATGAAAGGCAGTCGTGTTCAGGTTCCAGTTTTGAATCATATGGTAGCTAACATTTGAGGACGGACCTGCATAAATATCTGCAACTCCGCAAGCAAACTGCTTTTCATCTGCTGTGGTCGAACCATAAAATTCAACCAGTGAGACTTGTGCGTTTTCTTCTGTTACGAGGAGCGTATGGGGAAACACGCTGCCGTTTAGCCGGGTTGCCCAGTGCTTGATCACCATGGGCTGTTCGATAACCACTCCTTTGGGAACGTAGAGGAAAACCCCATTCTCAAAAAGGGCAGCATGGAGAGACTGGAATTTTTCCGACCCAAGATCAGGAAGACGCTCAAAGAGGTGCTCACGAACCAGATCGGGATGCTCCCGAATGGCTTCTGCCAGGGGCTGAAAAATAACCCCCTGCTTATGGAAATCTTGATTGATTGGCATCCATTCAATCACAGTATTATGCGCCATGACGATGCGCCCGGCATTCTCCCGCATGGACTGGAATACCGGAACTGTATCGTTGGATGCGTTACCACTGATTAAGTCAATGCCCTCAAGGTTCAGATTGCCAGTCCGGCCAAAGCGCCATGCTTCATCCTTGCTTCTGGGCATAGGAAGCTGATTGTAGCGTTCCCAGGCGTTTTCCTTGATTTCAGCCAGCCAGCCCGGCATCCACCCATTCATTTTCAAGTGTTCTTCCAGAATGGATGAAGACTGGTTTGCAGTTTCCAGGAGAGTTGCTTCTGTTGTCATATATTGCCCGTCTATGGCGGATTTATCCGACACTTCCTTCCATTTCCAGATCAATCAGTCTTTTAAGTTCAACGGAATATTCCATCGGGAATTCGCGGATCAGGTCATTGACAAAACCGTTAACTGCGAGGCTCATCGCTTCACCTTCGGAAAGGCCACGCTGCATCATGTAGAAGATTTGCTCCGCGCTGACCTTGGACACACTGGCCTCGTGTTGAACGCTGTTTTTCTGTCCACGCACACTAATTGCAGGATAGGTATCCGTTCGTGAATGAGTGTTGATCAGAAGGGCATCGCACTCTGTGTTGTTTCTGCATCCCTTGAGGTGATCAGGAATATGGACTTGTCCACGGTAGGTGGCCTGACCTTCACCGATGGATATGGATTTCGAAATGATGTTACTGGTAGTATTATCTGCTGCATGGATCATCTTGGCGCCTGTATCCTGATGCTGTTTGTCATGCGCCAAAGCGATCGACAGGACCTCCCCACGGGCTCCTTCACCACGGAGGACAACACCCGGATACTTCATGGTCAGACGGCTGCCGATATTACAGTCGATCCATTTGATCGTCGCATCCTCTAGGGCGAGACCTCGTTTGGTCACCAGGTTGAATACGTTGGCTGACCAGTTCTGGACAGTGATATACTGAATTTTGGCGCCGGGCATGGCAACAAGCTCAACCACAGCGCTGTGTAGCGTGGTAGTTTCGAAGGTGGGTGCAGTACAGCCCTCCATGTAGGTTACCTCCGCGCCTTCATCAGCAATTATCAATGTGCGCTCAAATTGGCCAAAGTTCTCTGCGTTGATCCGGAAATAGGCCTGCAGTGGCTGGGCGAGTTTAACTCCTTTCGGTATATAAATAAAGGAACCTCCACTGAAGACCGCACTGTTCAAAGCGGCAAACTTGTTGTCATCGACCGGTATGACTTTACCAAACCACTTACGGAAGATTTCCGGATGTTCTTTCAGACCCTCGGTAGAACCGACAAAGATAACGCCTTTTTCGCGCAGTTCCTCCTTCATATTAGAATAGGAGGCCTCGCTATCAAACTGGGCTTCGACCCCCGCAAGGAAGGCACGCTCTTTTTCCGGAATGCCCAGCCTTTCGAAAGTGTTTTTTACATCATCCGGTACCTCATCCCATGAGCGGGTTGGGCGTTGGCCTTTGGAAAGATAGTAGCGGATTTTCTCAAAATCGATGTTTTCGAGATCCTTGGATGCCCAATGTGTAGGCATTGGTTTATCATGAAAAACCCTGAGAGCTTTCCTGCGAAATTCACGGACCCACTCATCTTCCTCTTTAACGTTGCTGATGTATTCAATTGTCTCGTCGTTAAGACCTACACCTGCATCGTAGTCGTAAGTTGTTTCGTAGTGAAAGTTCCCAATATCACGTTCGATGTT
>CAYQCG010000275.1:0-3747 GCA_964415925.1 uncultured Puniceicoccaceae bacterium
GGGATCGCCCCAAAATGCAGCCACCCCCAAAGTCGTTGTTGCCAAAATCGACCCACAAAAGGATTCGAATAGGTCAGCCCCCATCCCTGCAACATCACCGACAAAATCACCCACGTTATCGGCAATTGTGGCGGGATTTCGCGGGTCATCTTCAGGTATACCCGCTTCTACCTTGCCAACAAGATCAGCCCCCACATCGGCTGCTTTTGTGTAGATGCCACCACCTACACGGGCAAAGAGTGCCTGCAACGAGGCGCCCATCCCGAAGAGCAGCATATTGGTCGTTACCACCCTCAGGTTTTCCGAGGCATTCTCACCGGTAACAGGAAATATTGAGGTGGCGATTAAAAATCCAGCCGTGATCGCCAATAAGCCAAGCCCAACAACACACAATCCCATGACAGCACCGCTTCTGAAAGCTACTTTCAAACCGCCGTCCAGTGAATGCCTGGCGGCTTCGGCTGTCCGGCTCGCCGCATGTGTTGCGGTCTTCATCCCGAAGAATCCTGCCAGTCCTGAAAAGAAACCGCCTCCCACAAAGACAACCGGTGTCCACGGACTCGCTAATTTGAAGACGAATGCCATCAGTGCAAATACTACTACAAGGATGGCAAATACGATGATTATCACTTTGTATTGCTGTTTGAGATAGGCATGCGCTCCTGCCATAACATAAGCGGCTATCTCCTGCATCCGGTCGTTACCCGGGTTCTCTTTCTTCATTCCGTGATAAAAGCGCCAGGCAAATGCGAGCGCGATCAGGGCAGCAATAGGTGCCACCAGGAAGAGGGGTTCATTTAGCATGGTATTTCAGTTGTTCTAAGGGGGTATCTATCCAGTGAAATAATCACACATTCTAATCGCTATTTTCTGAACAATTCAAACGCTTTTGTTAATACTCGTATAAATCGTTATCTTTCCTCGTCCATAATTGTGTCTTCCTCGTTCTCATCAGAGCTTTCAGCCTCCTCAGTCGATTCTTCCCCATCAATCGTCTTTCGCAGGGAACTTAGAAGCAGTTCATAGATCTCGCCGCCTTCATTGGTAATGAGTAGCCGGTTGGGGCCATCCCATGCTATGCCTTCACACTGTCCCGCTCGTATCGGTATAAAAAATGCCTGTCCTTCAAACCAGTTTGCCCCCTCCTCACGTGCCACCAGCAACCAGACCGCACGATAGGTCAGGATAGCCAGCACCCGTCCGTCCGGTGTCACATCCGCCGCAGTTACCATCCCCCTCAAATTATAACCACCGATAAATCTAAGAGTATTACTGATTCTCGGCTGGGGATTATCCAGCCGGTATAACTTGGTCGAACGATTGCTCCGGTGCTTTGTCAGGAAATATATGTGGCCATTGGCGTAGAATACCGCCTCACAGTCAAAATTACGGTTGTAGGGTGGCGGTGGATAAGAGGCCTGATCCGGAAAATTGAAACTCCATTTATGGCCTACCATGGCCATCTCACTTTGTTCTGGATCTGGTTCACTCACCACATAAACACCGAGATTTTTGCGGTCGTTCGGATTATTTCCGAATGCGCCAATAATCAGATTCCCTTTGTCATCCGTCGCAATGTCTTCCCAGTCAATATTGCGGGCTCCCGGTATCATGACCCCCGAATACGGGCGATTTGAGTTGTTTGACACAATTACAGTGCCGTCCTCCTTGATCGGAAATATTCGCGCAAGATCACCGGAATCATTGTGTGTCCAAAACACTCCGGGGTATTTACGGCTGGCCACTATACCGGAAGACTCGGAAATCTCGTTGAACTGTATTTGCCCGATCTTTCTGATGTATTGGCGTGGCAAAGCCGGCAGGTTTGGCATGACCACTTCGTCGGCAGTGTCTTCCATGGTTGGCCATTCCGGACTGCTACAGCCGATTGAAAACAATAGTATCAGGATTGCTACCCCCGGTAATACATGGCCCCGAATGCAACGACTTTGTGAAGTGGCTGTTTTAAGATTGAACATGATGATCAGTCATCTACAGCAAACATATGACAAACGTTCCGTTGGAAGACCTTTATGAGGACATTATTGGCAAAGCCATAAAAGGATGGAATCTCGACGAATCCAGCCTTGCTGAAGCCTCGGATGTGAATCCCGGCTCTATTGAGAAGGCGCTCTCTGGACAATTTGACGAAGAAGTTAATAAAAAAATTTCACAAGTACTAAAATTACATGAATCCTCACTACTTGCAATCGGTAAAAATCAGTGGGCTCCGGAATCCGTCACGCTAAAAGGTCTTCTTCACTTTAATACACCCTATCCAGTTCCTGGTTACCAGGAAATGACGGTAAATTCCTACATCACTTACGACCCCGACAGCCATTTGGCTCTCGTCTTCGATAGCGGCGCGAATGCAGGCCCCATGATCAATGCCATCGATGAGAATGACCTCAGCGTAGTCGCCATTCTAATCACACATACACATCGAGACCATATCGCTGACCTGGATAATTTACGTCAGAAAACAGGTAATCCGCCCGTTTATATCCACTTGAACGAAAACAGCAGGCGCGGAACCGCTATCCAGGAAGACTGGAAAATTTCCTGTGGTAAACTTGAGTCGCAAGCGAGATTGACTCCAGGCCATTCACCCGGTGGTACTACCTATGTGGTCAGTGGCCTTGAGCGGCCCGTCGCCATTACTGGAGATGCGCTTTTTGCCGGATCTGCCGGAGGCGCGGGAACCAGTTGGCCCTCTGCCTTGGTTGCTGTATCAAATAAAATCCTCTCTTTGCCGGATGATACTGTAATTTGCCCCGGCCATGGCCCTATGTCCACGGTCGCTGAGGAAAAAGCTCACAATCCGCTCTTCCCTCAATTCAAATAAGCTATCCTAACCGAAATTCGGTAACAATCGAAAGCAAAAGAACATGATTACAGTTGGGATCAGTGCTGCTTTCAGAAGGCCAAGTGGTGAAACACCTCCTTTAAAATATTTCTGCAGGATGGATTGTCCGGCAGGGTTCGGGGCATTGGCAATAACAGTTAGCCCACCCCCGGTAACAGCACCGTAAACAACAGCGTGTTGCAGCTTTGCAGCCAGTTCTGGATCAGCCGCCATGCTCGTGTTGAACGAGGGAACCTGCGCAGCCAGAAATGTTATCGCTGCATTATCATTAAATGCAGTCAGCACTGTTGCTCCAATAAAGAGGGACAACTCATTTAAGCTGCTTAACACCGGGGCAATCCACCACGCCTGCAGTTTCCCATGCGTTACTAGGCCAGCCAGAAAGAAACCTACCAGCAAAGGTCCTTGTATACTGACTGCGTCCTGGTGTGTCCGGGTAGCTTGTGCAAATGCCAGGAAGAAGAGAAAACCTCCCAGGAAAAGCGGTGGATGGTGTAAGGTCATTACAGTCCAGGCCATGAAGATCAATACCGACAAAGTCACCCAAATCGGTACGGGTTCTTCGGATCCGGGTGTTCCATAATCCTTATCCTCAGCTACCTTGCTGTTGAGTGGCGCGAATTCCTTACGGAAGAAAACATAATAGACACTTGTACTGATAACTACTCCAACAATTGCTTTTAGCCCAAAATGGGTCAGCATAAATGGTAGGTCCCAGTTCCAGGTTCCTGCAACCATCAGGACAGGTGGTGCTGCAAAGTGAGTCAGAGTGCCTCCAACGGATAAGTTTACTAATAAAAGGCCTAAGGTCCCATACTTGAAACGCTCACTGGGTTCATACTTGTAGAATAATTTAGCCAGGAGCAAGGCCGCGATCGTCA
>CAYQCG010000276.1:0-3718 GCA_964415925.1 uncultured Puniceicoccaceae bacterium
GCAGTGATTCCGTCCATTCTGCAGTTCAAATCGGCTTTGCCTGACATCACTTGAGACGAAATGGTAAATAATGCGTTAAGCGGAACACAGGCTTTTCGACAGTCACTAAAATTTTACAAACTACAAACAACATAACGCTTTTACCTAACTTGCCTTCTGACGATAATCGTCATATTTTAGGTAGGTAATAGAAATGATGTCTTTGACTATTGATACAGAACAATATCAGCCACTGAACAGGCGGTCCCGCAAGATGTTTCAGGTTACCTTCAGTGATCAAAGTATGCGCGCTTTGAATGAATTGCCTATTGATCAACAACTTAAACTCGTGGACACCATAAGCAGTATCTCGGCAGAAATGCTGACTAAGCCTCGTGAGCCCATTGGTCGTTTTCACCGTGATGGCCGTACATACTACAGGGTAAGGGCCGGTGAATATCGATGTTACTTTGAAGTAAAAGGAAGCACACTCTACAGCCACTATATCCTGCATCGGTATACATTAACGGACTATGTTTTCCGCAACAAGCTGCCGATCAGCGAGGAGCAATTATTGGAGCAAACAACTTCTTTCTGGAAATATCTGGAAACACTCAAAGTTTAATATTTTTGTTTTTGCTACCCCCAAGTCGTTGTTACAGATGTGTAACATCTTGGGAAAAAGTCGTTAATTATTCCCCGTAATTCACTTTTTCACGAATTTTGCCAGCTTTTAAACCATCTGATAAACAAATTTTTTTTCACTTAATCCGTTGATTGTGAAAGATTAAAGATAATACTTGGAGTTACCCACAAAGCATAATAGAGAATAAGTATTTTAGTACTTTAAATAAGATTATAGATAAGCGTTGTCAGTAAACGCTAAAAATCCCTAAGCTTGTGATCAGGATGAAGTTCACTATCAATCGCGACCACTTTTTTACCGGCTTGCAACAGGTCCTCAATGTTGTCGGCACTCGTGCCACCATGCCCATCTTAAGTAATGTCTTAATCCAGGCAGAAGACGACCATATCCTTTTGACAACGACAAACCTGGATCTGGGTATACGCTGTAAGGTAATGGCAGAGGTCAGTGAGAAGGGTGCGATAACATTGCCGGTGCGTCGCCTTGCCAGTATTGTTCGTGAATTACCCAGTCTCGAAGTAGACGTCGATGCCAGTTCCGGCCAACAAGCCAAGGTCGTGTCCGGTTCAACAACTTTCCGCATAATGGGAATTGCTGACAGTGAGTTTCCTCCGTTGCCAACCTTTGCAGACAAGCATTCCTTCGTCCTTCCCCAGAGTGAACTGGCACGCATGTTACGCAGTGTTTCCTACGCGCAATCGGCAGATGAGACCCGTTACATCATGAACGGTGTCTATTTCAATTTTGGGGACAATAAGCTGACACTCGCTGCTACCGATGGTAGACGCCTGAGTGTGATTTCCCGTGAAACCGAGGTCACGGATGAAAATGCGGGGCACTTGATCCTGCCCGCAAAGACAGTAGCTGAAGTCGAACGTCTGCTGAACCAGGGTGACACAGTCAGGATTGCATTCAACGAACGTCAGGTGGCCTTCGAAATTGCAAGCGGTGAGGAAGCCGAAGAAAGTGGCTTGATGGAATCCATCTATCTGGTCTCCAAGGTTGTGGAAGGGAGTTATCCCAATTATCGACAGGTCATTCCCAAGCAGACAGATCTTCATTTCAAAATTAATCGCGAGAATTTCCTGCACACGGTCCGTCGTGCATCCCTTGTAACCAGTGACAAGAATAATGCCGTCAGGATAAAAGTTACTCCAAACCAACTGGTAATTACAGGATCTTCCCCGGAAATCGGGGAATCAAGTGTCTCCACCGCGATCGAATATGAAGGCGGCGAGGTTAATGTGGCTTTTAATCCCCATTTTATGCTCGAACCGTTGAAAGCCTTGGGTCATGACGAGGTTCTTTTTGAATTCAAGGATGAACTTTCTCCTGGAGTGATTCGTACCAGTGACAGTTTTCTGTGTGTGATCATGCCGCTTCGTTTGAATTAAAGGGATTTTTCCGTTTTCCAATAGTGTTACATGCAGGATCTCAATGATTACATAGTCTCGACGATACTTGCTTTGATGGGCTTGATGGTGCTCTTTGGCTATGCCAGCACGAAAATGGTCTCACCGATAATGTCGATTTTTGCCCGCTGGTGCCGTTGGCTGGTGATCAGTTTAAGCGTTGCATCGCTGATCAAACTGTTGGACTGGTCGGGTTATCCATTCTGGGTGCTGGCAACAAGTGCATTCCTTGGCTGGTTCTTGCTTGAATCGTTCTACAATTGGCTTGCCATTGAAGCACTCTCCCGAAGCCAGTTCCCTCTCTTTCCCCGCTTTCACGTGAATAATCGTGGCAGTGAATGGCCTAATCATAAGCGTTTTATTACGCTACGCGACTGGCTTCGCTCAAATGGATTCAAGCATGAAACAGGTTTAATATCGGAAATGGGTGACGAGATAGCCATTCGTTCATCAGTATTTCAGAGTGGTGACAACACAATCAGGCTTCAGGTCCTGTTTCTGCCGCACCGATCCGGTTCATTGTTGGACGCGTATGTTCTCAGCAGCTTAATGGAAGACGGAGTCAGGATCATCACGGATAATTTTTTCCTGCCTTTTGGCGGGTTTTATCCCGAGTCATGGTACTTGGAACGAAAGCCCTGGACCCGTTCAATTGAAAGTCTGCTAAGCCGGCACAAGGAACGCGTCGAAGCCCATGATGCACCTGCTGTAGCAGTTGATGAAGAGCCTGTTGATGATTTAAACCGACAACAGCGTTTACTGGAACAAATCAACATCGAACTGGGCTTTCTTTTTCCCTACAGTGAACGAGAAAACCATGGCAAAATCACTCGAGAAGGTCGTTATCGTATCTGGATGGAACTGTGGTGCCTCTCCTATCTGGGAATTCCGCTAACGTATTGATTTATAAGAATATGGAATTGTGGCAGCGTTTTATTGATTACCAGCTCGGACAATTCCGGATCGGTGATTTGCTTCTCAGCTTCGGACTGATTCTCCTTACTCTCCTATTCAGGAAGATACTCATTTCAATCGTTTTCAGCAATCTCCTGCGCATCGCCAGCCGCACCTCAATGGAGCATGATGATCAGTTCCTCCAGCATCTTCGTGGGCCATTATCTTCTTTTATCCTCATATTTGGATTTTACCTTGCGATTGTAGTACTACCCCTCGACACCGAATGGCAAAACATCCTGAATCAGCTATTCAAAGGTGCCTCCGTCGCTTTGGCATTTTGGGCTCTGTTAAAGATAGTCGATGTCTTTACAGAAGTTCTCACTGATTTATCCAAACAAAGGGGTACCGCACTTGCCGGTTTTCTGCCGCTGATCAATAAATCCCTGAGGGCATTCCTTATTGTTCTGGGTGTCATCATGGTGCTGGACAATCTGGGTTATTCGGTTGGTGGAATTATTGCCGGTCTTGGTATTGGAGGTGCCGCCTTTGCTTTCGCGGCAAAAGACACAATCGCAAACATCTACGGTTCTATGGCACTGGCGTTGGACAGACCTTTCAAGGTCGGTGACTGGATTCAGGTAGGAGATGATGTGGATGGTGATGTCGAAGTTGACGAAGACGATGCGGGCGATTTTGCTGGCAATAACGGCGGCGGTGATGCTGAAAGTGGTGACGATGATAATGGTGGTGGCAACGAAGATGGCAAGAGCGAGCTTGGTGGAAA
>CAYQCG010000277.1:0-3718 GCA_964415925.1 uncultured Puniceicoccaceae bacterium
ATGCTGCATGTGGGTAATAATTCCTGGTATAAAAACCGTTTAGGTGTGTTGAAGGTCTTTGAGATTATCACCAGAAAACAGGATACGGGAATTCACCTGATCCTTGCAGGGAAGCCATTATCGAATGAACTTGCTGCGTGTGTGCAAGCCTCTGAATTCATTGAAAGAATTCACGTTATCGAACATCCCACTACGCAGCAATTACAGGCACTATATTCTCGTGCCGCCGTGTCACTTTTTCCTTCACTGGAGGAAGGCTTTGGTTGGCCTCCCCTTGAAGCCCAGGCTTGTGGTTGTCCCGTTGTTGCGACACCGCATGGTGCTCTTTCAGAGACTTTGGGCAATTCGGCCCTGCTTGCGCCCGCTGATGACATTCAGCTCTTGGCACAACATGTCCTGAATATTCTTCAGGATCGTGAGCTCGCCCGGCAAACCAGCGAAAATGGTTATCACAATGTTAAACGTTTCAATACAGACAATATGGTCGATGCCTATATTGCGAAGTATTCAGATCTTTTAGGTAAAAGAACGGCCGCATGAGAATCCTGCGTTGTATCCATTCCGTTAATCCTGAGGGAGGCGGTCCGATTACGGGAATACGGAACATTACCCCTGTATTGAATAATTTGGGACACACAACGGATATAGCATCCATTGATGATCCCGTTCAACCTTACCTTGAAAAGCTCGAGTTGAATGTCTTTCCCTTGGGCCCGGGCAAAGGCAAATACGGCTACAGTGCTCGTTTCATGGAGTGGATACTTAATCACCTTAACGACTACGATGCATGTATCATCCATGGTATGTGGCAGTATCATGGATACGCAGTCCGAAGGGCGGCGATTTACCACAATAGACCTTACTGGATTTATACACACGGCATGCTGGATCCCTGGTTCAAGCGTCATTACCCTCTGAAACATTTTAAAAAATGGCTCTATTGGCCTTGGGGTGAATATCGTGTTTTACGGGATGCAAAACGTGTCTTTTTTACCAGTGAGGCGGAGAGGGAGCTCGCAAGGGAATCTTTCTTCTATTATAAGTGTCAGGAAACCGTGATACCCTACGGTATTTCGAATCCGCCGCAAACTGACGACTCGCAGCCATCAGCATTCTTTGAACAATTCCCGACCGCAAGGGGAAAGAGGATTATCTTATACTTGGGTAGACTTCATGAGAAAAAACAACCTGATGCTGTCCTGAAGGCTTTTGCTGAAGTCAAAGACAAGTATCCGGAACTACTGCTTGTCATCGCAGGCTCTTCTTCAAATCCTGAATATGAGAGAAGACTCAGGGAACTCGATAAAGGTTCTGTTCTATGGACTGGTAACCTGTCCGGCGGTCTGAAATGGGCGACCATACGGGCGGCAGAGGTTTTCATACTTCCATCGCATCAGGAGAATTACGGTATTGCAGTGGTGGAAGCGCTTGCAGTGGGTGTTCCCGTGCTGATTTCAACTGAGGTTAATATATGGAAGGGGATTGTTGAAGATGGTGCGGGTATTGCAGAGCCGGATACACTTCTTGGAACGCGCAAGCTCTTGGCACACTGGCTTCAGCGAACTCCAGAAAACCGTCGGGATATGGCAGATGCGGCGCGATCCTGTTTTATAAAACGCTTTGAAATTACACATTCGGCGACACAACTCATTCAGTACTTGGAAGAAAATATCGAAAGTAAAACCCATTCACTGGTAAATGGCAGTTAATACAGATACCCACAGAGGGCCAAGCTTTAGTCTAATAAACCGTTTGGCACGGATGGTCTGGGGAGTCGTCTGGCTTGTGTTTTTCAGACCAAGTCCACGTGTATTTCATGGGTGGAGGTCATTCCTTTTGAGACTTTTTGGTGCCCGGCTTGGTAATGGTTGTCACATTTATTCTGCAGTACGTGTATGGGCACCATGGAAGTTAACTTGTGGTGAGCATGTTGGTGTCGCGGATTTTGCCATCCTCTACAACCAGTCAGATATTTTTCTGGGGGACCGTGTGGTGGTTTCTCAGGGAAGTCATCTTTGCACGGGGACACACGACTATAATACGGCTGGCTTTCCCCTGTTTGCTAAACCTATACATGTGGGTTCTGACGCCTGGATTGCAGCTGAGTGCTTTGTGATGCCGGGAATCACCATTGGTGAGGGTGCAGTGATCGGCGCACGCTCCGTTGTAACGAAGGATCTTCCGGCATGGACCGTTTGTGCAGGACACCCTTGTAAACCTCTGCATGCACGGGAAAAGCTGAAAGAATGAGCCAGGAAGTTGAAAAAGTTCCTGTCACGGTTCTTGTGCCAGTCAAAAACGAGGAGCATAATTTACCGCGATGCCTAGATGCACTACTGTGGGCGGAAGAGATTATTGTGGTCGATTCTCAAAGCACGGATCGAACGGTTGAGATTGCTGAAGACTATGGCGCACGAGTGGAACAGTTTTATTTTAATGGTAAATGGCCGAAAAAGAGAAACTGGGCCCTGGATACCATTAAGTTTATCCATGATTGGGTATTAATCATTGATGCCGATGAGACATTGCCCACCCACGCAGCAGAAGAGATTAGGGAAATCGTTAGTCACCGCGATCCGCCTCACGCAGGTTACTGGATTAACCGGAGATTCATGTTTATGGGGAAATGGCTCAGGCACGCCTATTTCCCTAATTGGAATCTCCGACTCTTTCAGCATAAGCTGGGGCGTTACGAATGCCTGACGAAGAACGATGATAGTGGTTATGATAACGAGGTACATGAGCCCTTCCGCTTACAAGGGAGTTCAGGGCGTATGAAAAGTTTAATGGATCATCACGCATTTCCGGATGTTGATACCTTCATGCGGAAACATTTACAGTATTCGACATGGGAGGCACAGGTTACACTTGAAGATCATTCGAGTACCAGTTTGACAGGCAGAACCTTCAGGCAACGTATGAAAACATTTTCGCGCAAGCTGCCTTTCAGACCTTTACTGAGATTTTGTTATGTCTACTTTTGGCAAAAGGGTTTTCTCGATGGACGTGAAGGTTACTATTTTGCTCGTTTGCATGGCATCTATGAATTTCTCAGTGTTGCCAAAACCTATGAGCTTAGGAAGCGCATAGATAGATAATATGGCTTTAACTCGACGCACAAAAATTCAAATTCTGGCAGGCATTCCACTGTTCTTCCTTGTCGCAGTTGTTGCAGTCTTTTTTGGTTATAAGGAATTCAAGTCCTGGAGAGCCGATATTATTGCGAAAGAAGCTACTATACTCCTTGATAAGGGCGAGGTCATTGAGGCTTGGAATCTTGCCCGTTCAGCTTACTTCCTTGATCCAGATTCTTTAACCGTGACTAGAACCCTTGCCAGGGTCGCAGACAGTGGTGATCCGTCACTTGCACCCGGTCACTGGGCTGAAGCTGTTAAACTTTCGGACGGAGCAAGACAAGATCGACTCGGATTGGCCCTTGCCTCATTAAAAACAGGTCAAATGGAAGTTGCTTCTGGGCAACTTGAAAAGCTGAAGCAAATAAACCCGGACGACGGTGAGATACTCATGTTGGAATCACGATTGCTGGCCCGGCAAGGATTTGTTTCACAGGCTGTCAGTAAAGCTGAAAATGCCATCAGCGATACTTCGATATCCAAAGAATCTCACTTTTACTACGTCCAGCTGACACAATATTCTCAGGACGCGGAGGTCCGGCAGTCCGGGATCATCAAAGTCCGCAACGACAGTGAAGCAGATC
>CAYQCG010000278.1:0-3700 GCA_964415925.1 uncultured Puniceicoccaceae bacterium
ATTACAAATCCGTTAGCTATATCAAGCCTATTGGCCAGAGGTTTATCGATGTGGATGGTATTAAGATCGATGAAGATTCCTATCTCCTCAACAGTGTCTATAACTATGATATACCTCTCGAAGCGACCAGTCCGGTAGCTATCGACAGCGGATTTACCCGCCGTTTCATTGACCGCAAAGAAGGCGTCGGAGACCTGGATGATAAAATTTGTCGTGCCTTTGACCTCACTGCCTATGGACAGGAAGCAATTGTCATTGAAGGATCGGGACATGCCGGTGTGGGTTCGATTTGCAATTTATCTAATGCTGAAGTCGCAAAGATCCTTGGTGCAAAAGCCATCATCGTTGCTCAAGGCGGTATCGGAGCCCCTGTCGATGAGATTTGCCTGAATAAAGCACTGTTTGACAAATTCGGCGTGGAAGTTGTTGGCGCCATTTTGAATAAAGCCATCCCGGAGAAACTGGATACTGTTAAAGAGTATACCGGACGTGCGCTTGAACGTCTCGGTATCCCTCTTCTGGGTGTGATTCCGCATATTGCCAGCCTGACCTCCCCCAACCTCTCGCAGATTGTCGAACAGCTGAATGGCCAATGGCTTAATGGCGAGGAAACAGGCAAGTATCAACGCATCCAGCGGGTTGTGGTCGGTGCTATGGCCGCAAGAGGACTCATCGAATATATTGAGCCTGGAACATTGATTATTACTCCGGGTGACCGTGACGAAGTCATCCTCGCCGCACTTGCCAGGACAAACGTCATGCAAACCCAAAGCAGCCTCGGTGGTATAATCCTGACACGAAATACTGAACCGCACCCGCGGATCATGGAGCAGCTGCATAAAACGAGTATTCCGGTCATTCTTTGTGCGGATGACAGTTATACGGTGGCTTCCAGTGTTCATTCGATGACGATTAAAACACAGCCCCAGGATCAGGATAAGATACCCATTATTAAGAGTGCCATACAAACACACGTAGATCTCGAGCGGCTGGTCAGCGCCTTTACCCCCTGATCTTTCAGATGTCTAGACAGCTGAACCTCCAGGCCGCTCCCCGCCTCACTGAATCGGCTCTCGACGCAAGCCTGAAGATCGCACATCTCGTTTCACAATCCGGAGGAAAAGCCTATTGGGTTGGAGGATGCGTCAGGGATGGCCTTATGGGTATAGAAAGCACGGATGCCGACATGGAAGTCTTTGGCCTGAGTTCCGATGCATTGCAGGATTGCCTCAGCCAAAACTTCCAGGTCGCTGCAGTCGGTGTATCCTTTGGTATCTTTAAGCTGAAAGGGATTCCTGTTGATGTTGGTCTACCCCGGACGGAATCCAAGGCTTCTACAGGACACAAAGGCTTTTCCGTCCAGGGTGATCCCGGTCTTTCCATCAAGGAAGCTGCGGCTCGTCGTGATTTCACGATCAATGCTCTCTATTACGATCCCCTCGCAGAAACACTACACGATCCCTATGGCGGACTAATTGATATTCAATCCAGAATATTAAGACACACTTCGACGGCTTTTATAGAAGATCCCCTTCGCGTCCTTCGGGGCATGCAGTTCCTGGCACGCTTCCAACTCGTAGCACATCCCAGCCTGATAGAGATATGTCAAACCATGCAAATGGAAGATCTTCCTGCAGAAAGGCAATTCGAGGAATGGAAAAAACTGCTGCTTCAAGGTATAGAGATTTCCCGCGGGCTTGGTTTTCTGAAAGAAAGTGGATGGTTACGCTATTATCCTGAACTGGAGGCCTTGGATGGTTGCCCACAGGATCCACGCTGGCATCCCGAAGGTGATGTTTTTATCCATACTGGTCATTGCCTTGATGCCTTTGCCAGGGAACGCATCAACAATCAATGGGAGGACCTCGTCGTCGGCCTGGCAGTCTTATGTCATGACTTTGGCAAGCCGCAAACAACGATAACCGCTAATGACCGGATTACCTCACATAACCATGATATAGAAGGAGAAATACCGGCCCGTAATTTTCTCCAGAGGATAACGCGGCATCAGGAACTCATTGAGGAAGTCTTACCGCTTGTAGTTCACCATATGATGCCCAACCAGCTACACCGCTCCAATGCCGGTGATAGCGCAATTCGCCGCCTTTCCCGTAGGGCAGGCAGAATTGACCGGCTGGTTCGCGTCGTCAGTGCGGATATGCAAGGATCGCCCCCCAAGATTAGGGACAGGTCGGCCTGTGACTGGCTTCTGAATAGAGCCAGTCAACTCGCCGTTCTTGATGCTGCTCCTGATCCAATCATTCAGGGTAGGCATCTGATAGAACTTGGAGAACAACCAGGCCCGGACTTCAGGGAAATCCTGGATGCCTGTTACGAAGCTCAGCTTGAAGGTGAGTTCAATGACTTGTCTCAGGGTAAGGCTTACGTGCGCTCGTTGTTAAAGCATAGATCTAAAACAAACTGTAATTAAGTGTTAAGCCCGCCAGGGAAATGGAGACCATACTCATCAGTTTAATCAGGATGTTCAGACTCGGGCCTGAAGTATCCTTAAAAGGATCTCCCACCGTATCGCCTATCACCGTAGCTTTATGAGCATCGGAGTTTTTGCCACCGTGCTGGCCCTCTTCTACATATTTCTTGGCATTGTCCCAGGCGCCGCCTGCGTTCGCCATAAAGACCGCAAGGACAAAACCTGATCCAAGTCCTCCCGCAAGCAAGCCCACTACACCTGCAGGCCCAAACAACATGCCAATCAGGAATGGGGTCAAAATTGCCAGTATCGAAGGCAGGATCATCTCGTGCTGTGCGCCAAGTGTCGAAATTTCAACACAACGGGCATAATCCGGCTTGTCCCGTCCTTCCAGAATTCCGGGCTTCTCCTTGAACTGGCGGCGGACTTCGTTGACCATGCTTTGTGCTGCCCGGCCAACCGCATTCATCGTCAGCCCGCAAAAGACAAAGGCCATCAGCGACCCTACAAATATACCCGCCAGCACTAATGGGTTGAGCAGTGTAATATCAAAATAGTTTACGAAATCACGGAATGTCGCTTCCGTCATATTCATAACCACTTTACCTTTCTGTTCCAGCGTAGCCTGTGTTTGTATTAATGCGCTCTTCAGCTGTTCTACATAGGATGCCAGCAATGCTAATGCAGTTAAGGCGGCCGAACCAATGGCAAATCCTTTTCCTACTGCAGCTGTGGTATTGCCCAGGGCATCCAGCGCATCCGTTCGCCTCCTCACCTCCGGTGGGAGTTCGGACATTTCCGCGTTACCGCCCGCGTTATCGGCTATCGGGCCATAGGCATCAGTAGCCAGGGTAATGCCTAAAGTTGACAACATGCCCACGGCCGCAAACCCGATTCCGTAGAGGCCTTGCGAAATATTTTCGACATTGAACCCACTGGCAAAAAGGAATGACAGGATAATACCCGTCGCAACTGCCAAAACTGGAATGGCTGTCGATATCATGCCTGTTCCAATCCCGGCGATGATCACTGTGGCCGGTCCGGTATGGCCACTTTCGGATATTCGCTGTGTCGGTGAATGGGCATGCGAAGTGTAGTACTCCGTAGCTTTTCCAATGATCACTCCAACGATCAACCCCGTTGCCAAAGCTCCCCAGATACCGACATAATATTCCAGCTCCAACAAGTAAAGTATCCCCAGCGATGCCAACAAGACAAGCACACCCGTTGTGTTGATGCCCCGGTCAAGTGCATGAAGTAGCTGCTTCT
>CAYQCG010000279.1:0-3697 GCA_964415925.1 uncultured Puniceicoccaceae bacterium
ACCAGCTCATTCTCCCGGAAGCTTTCAATGTAGTTGTCCTCACCACCTTCATCCAGCCACATGAAATACTCTTCCTGCATCACCTGTGTAACCATCTGACCCACCAGCAACAGCACTACTCCGGCATGGATAAATGCGATCCCCGCCTTGTCCCAGCGCTTCCTGAAATAGCGAAAGTGCGCTGCCAGCAAATTCACCACCAGCAATGGTCCCAGCAAGTATCCCCCTGGTATAGGCACTTTGAGCCAGCCGAGCAGATCACTCTTGGGTAACCACGGATTGTAGGCCCATACCGCCACAAAACTCTCGAAATACTTTTCCTGCGTGTAATGGATTCCGTAATCCGCCTGATCCAGCGTTCCAAACAGCACCAGTATTGTGCTGAATGCCAATAGCGTAACCGTCAGCCGGATCGAGCTGAATATGTTAATGAACGGCTTCACAAATACTGTACCGATTCAACAAATTGGCGAAAGCGCCCAGCCTCCGACTCCACCAGTCCATTGGGTCCCGTCATTTTAAAAAACCAGGAACTGCCGTTAACGAAAAAGATGGCGGCAAGAGTTGAAAGACTGTCTCCCTTCAAATCTACCCATGTCATTGATTGTCCATTGACTTCCGCTTCTGCAATTAGTTCCGGTAAGGCCTCTGCAGTCACAGGTGGTAAACCGATCTGTCCCCGCCATCGGTTGATATTGGCCAGCAGACCGCCCACATCTCCCGGAAACACGGTCACGGAAATATCCAGCATCTGTCCTCCTTCGGCAACTTTGTAGCTGCCGCGACGGATGGAGGAAACCTGTCCTTCCTCCCAGCCTTCGGGCACTACCCAATCCGGATTATCCGCTGAGCTCATGGATCCCTCCGGCAGGTTCTGCGCACTCATCCCACCCGGCATATTATTAACAACCGGTGGATTGGTCCCTTCTTCCTTGGGCACCGTGTAGACGCGAATTTCTTCTTTCCCGCATCCGGAAAAGAGTCCCATTATAAATATGCTTATTACTAGATACTTAACGGTCATAACGTAAACACTCCGTAATAACAGTGTTAACTGCAGAAAATCAACTCGTTCCGGTCAAAGACCGTTTTTCTCATATCAGGCATTAGTGCAGGTTATGCCGTCTTGTTGAAGCGGAAGTGCACAACATCGCCGTCCTGCATAACATAATCCTTGCCTTCCATCCGGTATTTGCCGGCTTCGCGCGCCTTGGCGACGCTACCTGCAGCTACCAGGTCATGATAACTGACCACTTCCGCCTTGATAAATCCCTGCTCAAAATCCGTATGGATCACCCCTGCGCACTGTGGGGCTTTCATTCCTTGCCTGAATGTCCAGGCCCGTACTTCTTGTGGACCTTCGGTCAGGAAAGACGCCAACCCCAGAAGACTGTAGACTTCATTGATAAGCTGTGAGACGCCTGAATCCTCCACTCCCATTTCTTTTAGATAATCCCTTGCTTCCTCCGGGTTCATTTCGCCCAATTCCTCTTCCAGTTTTGAACAGATCACCGCACTGCCTGCATTGCGGTGGGTTCGGGCATATTCCTCCACTTCTGCAACATATGGATTCTTATGCGGATCTGCCAAGTCGCCCTCCGCCACGTTGCACGCATAGATAACGGGTTTGCTGGATAAGAGAAAGAAGTTCTTCAACCGCACAGCATCCTCGTCCGATTTCAGCGGGAAGGTGTTCGCCGGCTTCCCCTCATCCAGATGAGCCTTCAAGGGCTCAAGCAAGGCTATGTTGGCGATGGCTTCCTTGTCCTGCCCCTTGGCTTTGCGTGCATTCCGTTCGATCTGGTTTTCAACGGATTGCAAGTCTGCAAGCACTAGCTCAGTTCCTATCACCTCTATATCGCGGACTGGATCAACGGATCCCATTTGATGGATCACATCGTCATCCTCGAAACAACGGACAACTTCGACGATGGCATCGACTTCCCGGATATTTGCCAGGAATTTATTGCCCAATCCTTCACCCTTGCTGGCACCCGCAACAAGACCAGCTATATCGACAAACTCGAAACTGGCCGGAATGACTTTTTCAGGTTTGGCAATTTCCGCCAACTTCCCCAAGCGCTCATCAGGAACCTGCACAACGCCCACATTCGGATCGATGGTACAGAATGGATAATTAGCCGCTTCCGCTTTACGGGTTCTCGTAATCGCGTTGAAGAGCGTGCTCTTGCCTACATTGGGTAATCCGACAATACCTGCTTGCATTTTAGAGAGCTTCAGTGCTTGCTCGGCTCCAAGGTCAAGGAAATAAGGTTACTTTCAATCGATCTTTTTCCCTTTTGACTACTCTCAATGGAGAGTTTGAATCATGCTTTAATCGTTGACTTGCTGTCTTTTAGGTAAATTATGAATGAAATGCCCGAACCAATTATTCCTATCAACATTTTTCGCACTGAGAAGAAATTTGAAATCTTCCATGAAGGGGAAACTATATTCAAGCAAGGTGATGAAGGCGACTGTATGTATGCCGTTGTCGACGGGGATGTGGATCTAATTATCAACGACAGTGTTGTCGAAACGGTCATACCGGGTGGCATTTTCGGGGAAATGGCGATCCTGGATTTTCAGCCGAGAAGTGCTACTGCTGTTGCCAAGACCGAATCCAAGGTTACCCGAATTGATAAGCGTAAATTCTCTTTTCTAGTCCAGGAGTCGCCGTTTTTTGCCTTACAGGTCATGAAGATAATGGCAGTAAGGATCCGAAACATGAATGAACGTTTGAATTAACTAAAGACACTTGACAAGGCAGGAGGGGGTCTCTTTTCTTTTCCGTTTTTCACCCATCCCGATTTCTCATGGCAGTAAAGATACGCTTACAGCGTCAAGGTAACAAAAACCGTCCCTACTATCGAATTGTGGTCGCTGATTCACGGTCACCACGTGATGGTCGTTTTGTGGAAATTGTCGGCACCTATGATCCGGTTAACCAGAACCGTGATAAACAAATCGACTTAAAGCTGGACAGGGCTGATTACTGGCTTGGGGTGGGTGCGCAACCTTCCGACACCGCGCGGACAATCATCAATCGCGTCCGTCGCGAAGGTAGTGGACAGGTCACAATTGATGCTGCAGAAAAGTCTGCTGTTGAAGAACCGAAACCCGGGCCTGGTGCGATTCCTGTTACAGAAGAAGCAGTCCCGGAAGCACCCGTAACTGAAGAGGTTGCTGCTGAGGTTGTGGAAGCGGAATCAAAAGATACTGCCCAGGCAGCCGGTGAGGCAATTGCGGAGGAAGCCATGGAACAGGTTAAGAATGAAGTTCCCGAGGCTCCTTCAGGTGGTCCGGCAGAAGCGAATGCATCAGCTATGCCTCCGGAGGAAGCAGAAGTTAAAGCTGCAGAAGAAGACAAGAAAGAGGAGAGCGTTTCGGAGGAAGAGAAGAAGCAGGACTAATTTTTTGTTAGGTCCGGCTGTCTCTTTTCTTTAAGTTTTTAAGATGACGACGGCACGGCATATTGATGTTCTCAGTCTTTTCCCTGAAATGATTCGTGGATTTGTCTCCGAGAGCATGATCGGGCGTGCATGCAGCAGCGGTCTACTTGAAATAAAACTCCATAATATTCGGGACTTTGCTGAGGGAAAGCACAAGGTTACGGATGATCGCCCGTTTGGTGGTGGCGCCGGTATGCTCTTAAAGCCAGAACCTTTATTTACTGCTATCGAATCACTGCAGAGAG
>CAYQCG010000280.1:0-3681 GCA_964415925.1 uncultured Puniceicoccaceae bacterium
AGCCACCATGGGGGTCCAGTATTCGGAGACAGTATATTTCACTTCTTCGATATAAAGTGCATCGTCTTCAAAGTGTCCGGCAATGCCGTTCATCACGCCTCCGATGATATCCGGTGTTTTCGGCGGCTGCATGTTTCCGACGTGATGTCCGTCGGGAACATGATGGCCGAAGCCGGTTACCGTGCTGGCATTGAATAGGTTCATACCGTAAATCCAGTCGATCTGTCGTTGTGCCAGGGCCAACAGCTGGGGGTCGTTGAAAATCCGGTGGGCTTTCATGAGGCCTGTTCCGCTGGAGGCCAACAGCGAGTTGATCCCCACATGCCACTGCCGCTTTGAGGCGGGGTCCCGGAACGAGTAGCGGTAGTAGTATTCGCTGTTTCCAATGCGCCGGTTTCCGCCGGGGTCGGAACCGTGGTACAGACCGTAGGGAATAATGCCGAACGCGCTCAGATTCGACATCGGCACCAGATAATCATAGCAATATATCCGCAGGGCCGCTTTCCATTTGTCCACATCCGCGTGCTGCGGGAACGTCTCGATGAGTTCGCACAAACCGATGAGGGGGAGATCGCCTCGATAGATGTGTTTAAACGGATCCATGCTGTCGGGTTTTTTCTTAAAAAAGCCGCGTATCGGAATTTCTGTGTCGATGGGACTGGTCACCTGAAGTGCGATCAATTTTTCTGCATATTGCGCGGCTAGGTCCACCATTGCCGGTTCATTGAAGGTGCGGTACATAGCGATGGCGGCAATGATTCCGGACGAGAAATCCTCTGCACTGACCGTCCGGTCCTTCACCCAGCTAAAACATTTTCTGGCTGCAGTCTCACAGGATTTAGCATATTCCTTCGAACTTGCCCGCGTCTGCCGGACCATGGCCGCCTGGGCGGTGATAAAACAAAACTGCGTGTAGGTGGGAGCCGGTTCCGTGTGAATCGGCCGGTCATCCTCATTGCCGATGATGTTATCAGACCAGTAGTTTCCGTCATTCCCGGCGATATAATTCATCATGTATCCGTCCGGCTCCTGCATCTTCAGGAAATACTTATTGCCCCACTGCATTTCATCCACAATTTGGCCGGTATCCCAGCTGGGCTGCAGCACCTCGGAAAGCCGGTAGAGACCTATGATGCCGTATATGGTTGGGCCAGTCCATTTTCTGACGTCATGGGCGTCATGCCAACCGCCTGAGACATCATGGTACTCGCCATTATCCAGACGCTTACCGTCATCTAAATGACACGGCTCACCCCGCCAGCCCAGAGTGGTATTGCCGCAGCGCTGCTTGGTGAAATAGTTCACATGCGCTTGGGCAGCTTTCTGGTACACATTGTCATTGATGACAAATGCCGTCGACTCCTTGCCTGCCGCTTTAACTTTATAGCTTCCGGGTGTCTGTAAGGCAGAAAAATCACCTACTGCATAGGTTCCGAAATCGCCCGCAACTGGTTTCATGGTGCCGGCAAAGGCTTGACTTCCATCCGCCGCGTTGACGATCTCGAAATCCACACTGGTACTGCTTTTCAACAAGCAGGTTTTCGCGGTCTTTGTGATGAATCCCACATGGTTTACCAGAATCCCGTTGTCATTCCACTCGGGTCGCTGTGGCGGTTGTTGCGGGGACTGCGAAAAAGCAGTTACTGCAGGTCCTACCCATGCCAGCAAGAAGTTAATCGCCATTATAAATTTGTCTCTATTTTTCATCTTTATTATCTCTTGCTACCACTGGTTAGTTACGTTGCTTTTTGCTCTTCTTTTTCTTCTTGTACTCTTGGCTGAATCTTTTGGCACTTTCCGCATTATATCCTTTGGTATAACCGGGCTCGCGCATGGTTTTCTGATAGGACTCCCTATAGGCTTCCGCCATTTCGGTCAACTTCTGAACTATTTCCGGATATTGCGACGACACATCTGTGGTTTCACTGATATCATCCTTCAGGTTAAACAGGCTGCCCTTTTGCGCAGGCGTGCGGCCCGGCATACCGTCTCTGCCATTCCCTCCGGGTGTGACCTTTCTGGTGTATAATTTCCAGTCGTTGTGCCTAATAGTGGTGGCCGTTATAAAGGTATCGTGAATCGGGACCTTTGGATCCTTGCCCAACATGTATGGAAGAATATTTTTTCCATCAATCACTCGATCCGTCGGCACCTGATAGCCTGCAATTGCCCCGAAGGTGGGCAGCATATCAAAGATAGCCGTGATTTCATGATTCTCGGTGCCCGGCGCAATTTTCCCCGGCCACTTCATAATGCAGGGCACGCGGATGCCTCCTTCAAACTGGGTCCATTTTCCACCGCGCAAAGGAGCACAGCTTCCATGGCCGGAAACACTCAACTGCGCTCCGTTGTCTGAGGTAAAGATGACCAGTGTATTCTCCGTCAGCCCCAGAACCTCTAGCTCGTTGAGGATTTTTCCGGTAGCCCAATCCAACTGCTGCACACAGTCGCCATAGGCTCCCTGTTGTGAACTTCCTTTAAAATCATCATGTGGTATCCACTTGGAATGCGGAATTCTCGACGCATAATACAGGAAGAACGGTTCGTCTTTGTGCTTCCGCATAAATTCCAGAGCGACCGGCACCAGCCTCTTGGTGCCATATTTATCGTCTGGGTCCGGCGGCGATACCTTTTCAAGGTTCTCGTAAAACGCCGAATTGCCATCTGGATCTGAAAATAATCCATAATAGTAGTCAAAGCCATGGTGCACTGGATTAAACTCTTCCCATTCGCCGAGATGCCATTTGCCGACAATGCCGGTCGCATAGCCAGCCTCTTTCAGCAGTTCAGCAATAGTGATTTCTTCGGTATTAATCCCCACTCGAGAGTGCCAATACGCCACCGATCCAAGCCCAACGCGGCCCGCTTTCGATCCAGTCATGAAGGCGGCCCGTGAAGGAGTGCAGCGGTTGTGCACATAAAAACTGGTAAACTTTTTGCCCTGAGTGGCCAGGGAATCAATTTGAGGCGTCTGGATCACCTCAGAACCAAAACAGCTCAAATCCCCGTATCCCATATCGTCCGCCAGAATAAATACAATATTCGGACGCGTCGCCGCTTGAACGGCTGGATTTTCCCCGAATACAGACAGACTGATAAGCAGCGCGAAACCTACTCTTTTTATATCCGTTATAATCTTCATTATTTTTTTCTTCTCCAGTTCACTCATTTGGTCTGACACCAATAATATGTTCGCACGTGCCAGGTCATTCCACTTCCGCTTTAACCCGTTCAAGCTCCTCGCGGACCGCCGGCAACAAACGTTTCCAATGGAACACGCGCGGATCAACGATCCCCACGCCCAGCACCATGGAGGGTGCGATAATAGCGTTCGCCCCTGCTTGACAGCAACTTATGCTTTTTTGAAGATTTCCGCTTGAAACCGCAAGCATTACTTTTCCTGACCATGATGGCGGGCTGGATGAACCGCCAGCAGCAGCGCGTGATCGAGTATTTGGTTGAAGAAAACCGGGTTCTGCGTGAGCAGCTCGACATCCATGCCAAGGGTAAACGCGTCCGGTTCAACGCGAACCAGCGACGCCGCCTGGCTGAGAAAGGCCGACGCCTCGGACGCAAGGTGCTGATGGAAATCGCCAGCCTCGTGACGCCGGAGACGATCTACGCCTGGCACCGCAAGTTCGTGGCAATGAAATTCGCCCCGAAAGGTCGGGATCATTCCGC
>CAYQCG010000281.1:0-3663 GCA_964415925.1 uncultured Puniceicoccaceae bacterium
GCCATCAGGGTATCGTTAAGGTTTGCCCGGGACGTAAATCATTTGGCGTATTCAGCAGGTCCCGGTTGGCTTCAAAGATTTCACGCCAGCGCCCGTTTGTTCCGTAAAAACGCCGGCTGATCCGGGATAGTGTGTCTCCTTCCTGAACCGTGTAACTTCGCGGATCGGCGGGAATTTCCGGGCGATCCGTCATAACTGCGGGTAATGTTTCCACAGCTTCTTCTTCAGGAATGATGCCGGTGTCGCCGATGTCCCGTCCCCTCTCAGTTCCGCTTATCTGCCTGAGACGGTTTAATTCATCATTCAACGCCGCAAGTGAACGTTTTAATTCAAGGTTTTCCCCCCGTAATCGCTCGACCTGATCCAGCAGGTTTATCCGCTCTTCAAGACTGCTGTTCGGTTGACCAGGAAGGGAACGGACAAACTCTTTCTTCCCTGTGTCAATCAAATCACGGACAAATGGTGCCTGCTGCGCATCCGGCTTGATTGCCAGAAACTGCCTGAAATGGTAGATCGCGGAAATCGGATCCTGCGCATAATCAAGAAACAATCGCCCCGCTTCCAGATGGCTTTCTGCTGCATCATTTCGTTTTTCGATCACTTTCAGGAATGCTTCCATTGCCTCCTGTTGACGACCCTCACGGAGGAGGCTCTGACCGCGTCTGTATTGCGGTTCATCCGTCTCATCAATGACCTCTAATCCGGCGTTGTTGCATCCGTTTAGCAGGACCATAAATCCCAGTAGACTCCAGACTATCCGCATTGACATAGATTAGCACATTGTCCGGATGGTGTAAACGGCGAGTATTTCACTCACCTGTCAGTGAAATGATCAGTTTTCTTGTGTGGGCCTGTACCCTGTGTTCCCAGACAAAGATGCCCTGCCAGGTGCCCAACAGTAATCTGCCATCACTGAAAGGGATTGACTCACTGCTCCGGGTCAACGCCATCTTGATGTGGCTGGGCATATCGTCTGGCCCTTCCAGAGTATGCGTGAAGTCGGGATCATTTTCCGTCACCAAACGGTCCAGCCACCTTTCCAGGTCAGTTCGCGCCGATGGGTCCGCATTCTCCATCAAAACCAGACTGCAGCTGGTGTGACGGCAAAAGACGGTTGCGACTCCTTCCTTCTGCCCGCTCTCCCGTAATGCAGCCTGAACTTTTTCGGTAATTTCGTAGGTTCCCTTTCCCCGGGTCTGCAACGTGTGCGACTGTGTGTAGCAAGCCATCAGGCACTGGGGCGGGTCATACTGAGTGGCTCCAGGGCTTGATCGAGCGTAGCCTCGTCAAGCAGTTTCTCCGCTAAAACCACTACGCGTAACGTCTTGTTCTCGTTATAGGCCTTTTTCGCCACATAAGCGGCCTTGTCGTAACCAATGTGGGGATTCAGGGCTGTTACCAGCATCAGGGAATTTTCAACCAACTCCTTGCAACGTGCTTCATTGACCTCGATGCCTTTGACGCATCGCTCTGCAAAGGTGACGCTGCCATTGCTCAAGATCGTGATTGATTCATGTAAAGCGAAAGCGATCAGGGGAATGGTCACATTCAGCTCGAAATGACCGTCGCGTCCACTCATGGCGACCGTATTGGAAAGGCCCATCACGTAAATACAGCCCTGGACCAGCATTTCACTCATCACTGGATTCACCTTGCCCGGCATAATACTCGATCCGGGTTGTGTCGCCGGCAGGGAAATTTCACCGAGTCCGCTACGGGGTCCGGAACCCAGCAATCGGATATCGTTGGCAATTTTGGTCAGGCTGGTTGCGATGGTTGCCAACTGGCCTGCCACTTCGACGGAATCGTCACGCCCGCCCTGTGCTTCAAAGTGGTTGCCTGCCTCACGGAATTTCATGCCAGTCTCTTTTTCCAGCAGTTCACAGACTTTTGCCGCGAAATCCGGATGAGTGTTGATTCCCGTTCCTACTGCAGTGCCCCCAATCGGTAATTCCAGAAGTGCTTTTATCGCTTTTTCAGCTCGACTGATGGATTTCCTGACCTGCGCGGCATAACCGGAGAATTCCTGTCCAATCGTCAATGGAGTCGCATCCATCAGGTGGGTCCTTCCGATTTTGACGATATTTCCGAAGGCAGTTGCTTTATCCTCGAGGACTTCCGCCAGGGTTGTCAGTGAGGGAATCAGCTTTTTCTGCAGTGCCATCGCCACGCTCACATGCAAAACAGTCGGTACGATGTCATTCGAGGATTGGCCCATATTCACATCGTCGTTCGGATGAATTGGATCCTTTGACCCGATCGGATTACCTGCAATCTGGCTTGCCCGGTTTGAAATGACTTCATTCACATTCATGTTTGAGGATGTACCGGAGCCGGTCTGAAATACATCGACAGGAAAATGCTCGCCCAGTTTGCCCTCATAAACTTCACGCGCAGCCTGTTCAATCAAGTCAGCTTTATCACGGGAAAGCCGGTCGAGACTGGCATTGGCACCGGCGCAGGCCCACTTGACCAGACCGAGGCCTTTTACAAATTCATCCGGCATGGTCCGGCCGCTGATCGGGAAATTCAGCACTGCCCGCTGTGTTGAAGCCCCGTAAAGAGCATTATCGGGCACTTCCATTTCGCCCATTGAGTCACGTTCAATTCTCATTGTGTTTAACGGTTTAAGTGAGTTTCTGGAATAGGAGCATTTCCATTTCAAACCACTGGTGTCAACCCGCTACCTGAAGCAAGCCATAAATTTGCCTCCGCCGGAGTCTTTCCTCACCTCACCTGAAACTGACCGGGCTATTCCTCGGGTATGTAAGGCAGTTGGTCGTCTGGACGCGCTGCCAGTCTCAAGTTAAATTCCAGTGTCTCTTCTCCGCGACGTATCTTCGTTTGCACGTATTCACCGACACGAGCGTAAAAGATGGCATTCCGCAGATCCTCTATCGAACGTATCGTATAATCCCCCACCTCGACTAATTGGTCACCGGGTAATAGTCCCGCTTGTGCTGCTGGAGTTTCCGGTAACACGACGCTTATCGTCAGGCGATTAGTTTCAGCAGCCTGCTCTTCATTTATCTCAAATCCTAACCAGCCATAAGAAACTTTTCCGGAAAAGAGGAGGTCATCCCTGATACGCAATGCCGCACGCGCAGGTATAATGTAAGTCGAAGCTATTTCCTGGATGGATAATACCTGCACGCCGATCAGGCGCCCATTCAGGTCAAGATAGGCTGCACCCGCATCACCCGGAACTGCCTGGACTGTTGTACGGATGTAGGTACAGGGGAAAAACCGTTGCCCAATCCTGCTCTCCCGGCCAGAAATCATGCCCATCCTGGGAGAAACTGGAAATTCAAACGGATTGCTTAAACAGACCGTAATCGTCCCGACTTGAGGGAGTTCCGGATTATCCCGTAAAGGCAGGAAGTTAAAATTCGGAGGTGTCTCCTCAGCACGTAGCAGAGCCAGATTCGTGACACTGTCTATACCGACCACTTTCGCTGCATAGGCAACACCCTGATGTTCAATCCACACCCTTTCCGGCCTTAACACGATGCTCGCGGCGGTCAGCACTAAACCCTCGCGGCTGATAAAAAAACCCGTCCCTACGATTACTTCGGGTTTTTCGCCTGGCTTGTCTGCCTCATAAGCTGCTTTTACCCGGACAATCGCATCATTCGTATCATTGAATAATTCAATCAGACGCTC
>CAYQCG010000282.1:0-3663 GCA_964415925.1 uncultured Puniceicoccaceae bacterium
GCAGTGAGTACGAAGGCGGCCGGGTTTGGTATACTAACATGGGACATTATGCCGAGAACTACCGCCAGCCAGAATTCATTCAGCATATTATTGATGGTATCGACTGGGTCGCTGGATTGGAGAATGCCCGGAATGAATGAATTCGATTAATTGAGTATCTACCAGGACTCGAGCCAACGCCTCGGAACCACAATCCCAAGCATCCGCAAGGTGTGAAGACCAGCGACCAGTTTGTTGGTTTCAGACCATGACCACCAGATAGTAAGATATTGCCTCCAAGATAAAAAATCCGTTGGATTGTATCGATCAGACCGCTTCGCAGGGCATGAAAAATGCGATGGAAGGAGTAGCCGGCATCTGTTGTGACTGCATGTGGGATAAGGTCGTGGACACGTTGAACTTGACAAACGCCGTAGCCATAAAGATGGCCACTGCTCGTCGTCCATATCCAAAAGGAAATCAGCGAGTAGTTGGTTCAAGGGGATGATACTCCGGGTTAGGAATCGGCATCTGGGCATTGACTGACTGTCGCCAGGCGTGGAGTTTGTCCCTGAGACGGTTAACGATGTGGGGCAGTTTACGTGAGAGGTCCAAGGTCTCTCCGATGTCCTCTTTGAGGTTGTAGAGCTTCACATTGCCGTCGATGTGATATTCAATCAGACGGTAGTCCCCGGAGCGAATGGCACTGTAGGGAGTGGCTCCCTGAGTATGGTAGTGCGGATAGTGCCAGAAGAGATCACGTCCAGGGAGGGTATCCGATTCACCTCTAATAACGGGCATTAAGTCGATCCCGTCCGTTAAGTGGGCATGTGTTTCCAACTCAAGGGCACTCAGGACAGTAGGCATTATGTCGTTGGAAATGGCTGGAGTAGCGTTGACCTTATCGTTGGCATCTCCCGGCATACGGATAACAAATGGCACGCGCACACCACCCTCGAATTCTGATCCCTTTCCATCCCTTAAGGGTGCGTTATTGGTGATTCTGCCCTTGTCATCTGGATCCAATCCACCGTTATCACCGGTAAGTATGATCAAGGTTTTATCCGAAAGATCCAGACGCTCCAGTGTTTCCAGAATTCTTCCCACAGATTCATCCAGACTGTGTACCATGGCTGCATATGCTGGATTCGTATGCCGCAAGCCCGGGTGTACCTTATTCCTATAATACTCAATTATTTCCGGTTTAGACTGGATAGGCGTATGGACGGTATAGTAAGGCATGTAGATGAAGAAGGGCTCATTGCTCCATTGCTCAATGAGTCTGATTGTTTCGTCTGTGAGAACATCGGTGAGGTATGCGCCTTCCTCTGCTTCCGGCATGTTTGCCATGTAGCGACGTCGACGATCAAACGGGGCAAAGTAACTACCGGGTGCTCCCCACTGGTTACCGGCAATATTGACCTCAAAGCCATGTTTTTCCGGCCAGTAAGCAGCTTCCAGCGCACCACCCGGTTCATCCTTGGGTGTTAAATGCCATTTACCGACGTTGGCAGTACGATAGCCATGCTCCTGAAGCACTTCTGCGATAGTAATATGGTCATGTTCGAGCCTTTGCGTCCATTCAGGCTGCAATACAGGCCTGTTCTTGAAGCGTTCGGAATGCCCGGCAATCCAGTCCGTCAGATGCAGGCGTGCGGGATAGAGGCCCGTCAAAACCGCAGCACGAGAAGGTGAGCAAACCGTGCAGGCAGCATACCCCTGGGTAAAGCGGATGCCTTCAGCAGCAAGACGATCAATATTGGGCGTTTCATAAAGGTCACTGCCGAAGACGCTGCCATCCGTCCACCCCCAATCATCTACCAGTAAGAGTATGACATTCATCTGTTTCTCGTGATGGGTCGCGCGTAATGAGAACGGGAGACCAAAGGATAAAACGATCAGCAGAATATGAGCCCAACGATGGGAGAAAGTCATAAACCCATTTAAACCCAGAAGAGTTATATTGAAAGCAAAACCCTGAAGCTTCAGGGTAATCAGGCAGTGAGTCCGAGAGCGCCGATTTCCAAGGACTCGGCATCCTTCCAAAGTCCCTCGAGATTGTAATACTCGCGCTGACTATCAGTAAAGAGGTGAAAAATGACCTCGTAGGCATCAACGACTACCCATCCTGACTTGGAGTCGGTTTGTGATCCGAATACGGATGCATCCATTTCCTTTAAGGTCGAGTTCAGGGTTGCAGCCAAAGCCTTGAGATGTGGATCGGATGTGCCTGTGGCAATGACAAAATAATCGGCGACACTGGAAATACCCCTAAGATCCAGGATCTTCAAATTTTCCGCCTTTTTATTGTCCAAGGCACGACAGCATGCCAGAAGCTCCTCGGGGAGCGTTACGTTTCCGTTTGCGGCCAAACTATGAGTCATGTATAAAGTTCATGCTGTCTGATATAACAATATACTCCATCCGGTAGAAAAATGTCAACCGGCAAGCCCTCCTTCAGGCGGTTTCGAATATCCGTAGAACTTAAACTGCAAGTGTGGCCGGAAACTGAATGAATCCGCAGGGACTTAACTGTGTCATCAGTTTCCCCATGGCCCGGTCGGCCAACCACAATGAATTCAATTTCTTCTGCGAGTGCTTCAATTGCGTACCATTCATGAAGGAGGGACGCCTGATCGCTACCGATAATCCAGAAGTGGTCTACATCTGGGATCCGTTCCTTGATCATCCTGACCGTATGAATCGTATAATAAGGAGGATCGAGGTCTCGCTCCCAGTCTGCAACTTTAAATCTGGAGTGGTTGGCAAGTGCTGCTGCCAGCATGGAGAATCTATCATTGAATGAAGCAACAGGCTTATCCTTCCCCAGGGGACTTTGAGGAACGGGCAGGAAATAGACACTATCCAAACTGAGAGATTCGAGAGCATCCTGAGCAATCCAAAGATGCCCCAAGTGGAGAGGATCAAATGTTCCGCCAAGAAACCCAACACGCTGTGTATTACTAGCATTCATCACTTGCTTAAAAGTGCACACCCTGAATCAGGTGGCAACTCTGCAACCTGATCTTTGGGATTGTCCAGAGGATTGATCACGTCATGTTTACCGCCATGCAAACTAAAATTGCAAACGGTCGCGAAAGTCTTAGCGAGACACTGGAGAGTATACTTGCCAGCAACGAAGAAGGAGAAATAACCGTCAAGGAGATCTTTGAACGGGTTGGCGACCGGGG
Organism: uncultured Puniceicoccaceae bacterium; assembly: GCA_964415925.1. Taxonomy (GTDB): domain Bacteria; phylum Verrucomicrobiota; class Verrucomicrobiia; order Opitutales; family Oceanipulchritudinaceae; genus CAYQCG01. Next base: position 3,171 of record CAYQCG010000282.1, read on the forward strand.
ATTTGGTTTGCTTCTGCTGGTTCTATCTTTACCTAGTGCGCTACCGGTTCCCGCAGCGGGCTACAGCATACCGTTTGGGGTATTGCTGGCATTGCTTGCAATCCAGATGATGAGTGGAGCGGTCTCGCCGGTCATTCCAGGACGGGCGGGGAGGGTCAAGTTAAGCCCAAAACTACTGGAACGAATGAGCCGAGGAGGTATCTGGCTTTTTGGAAAAGTTGAGCGCTTTATACAACCGAGGATGCGATGGATAGGACAACGGTCGGGCCGCTTTTTCATGGGTATCATCATCATGATAATGGCGATCCTGATGATGATACCTATACCAGGGACAAACACATTTCCAGCATTTGTCATCTTTCTGATAGGAGTCGGATTGAGTGAAGAAGATGGGCTATTTGGAGTATTCGCGTGTATCGCAGGTGCCCTTGCGGTATGCTTCTATATCATCGCAATCTTCTACATTCTTGTATACGGACTGGATTTGGTAGCG
>CAYQCG010000283.1:0-3655 GCA_964415925.1 uncultured Puniceicoccaceae bacterium
CACCCGCAGGTCGCCAGCGTCGGCCTGACCGAACAGAATGTGAAGGAAAAGGGCATCGATTACAAGGTCGGCTAGTTCCCCTTTACCGCCTCAGGTAAAGCCGTTGCCGTCAATCAGCCCGAGGGCTTCGTCAAGCTCATCCTCGGCAAGGAACATGGTGAACTCCTGGGCGCCCATATCATTGGTGAGAATGCCACCGAACTCATCGCTGAGTATGTCCTCGCCATGCAAACTGAGCTGACCTCAGAGGAAATCCACACCACCATCCATGCACACCCGACCCTCAGCGAGGCCCTCATGGAAGCCGCCGCCGCAGCACAGGGTGAAGCCATTCATATTTAATCACAAAACATAAGGATCTTTCCTTATGCGATAATGCTTGCGCGTTTGGCTAGGAGACTTAGTCTTTTCTCTACACCACTTAGTTTAAGTCTCTAACACCTTAGTCTATCGTAACCATGAAATATAGCTTGTCGCTTTATGCTGCGGTTCTCGCAACCGCCTTACCTGTAGATGCACAGATTATCAACGGGGATTTTGAATCCGGCTCTTTCCCTCCTTGGGATCATTATGGACTCTCCTTCGTTGAGTCCTTTGCGGACATCTCTATCCAGGTTCCACTCTTCGACGAGTTCGTCGCAACGCTCTCTACACCCGATTCGTTACTAAATTCAGGAGTTTCCGTCGACCTTTCAGTGCTTGAGTCTGAACTCGGTCTTTCACCGGGTGATCTTGCCAACGATATTACGGATATTACTGGTATCAGCAACTTCTTCCAGGGTTCGGCGATCTCACAAACGTTTTCCGTCAATGCCGGCGATATCTTATCATTGGATCTCAATTTCATGACCACTGAGTTCACTGGCACTGAACCCGATAATACCTCCAGTGGAACCATTCTCATCCCCGGTCCTCCCGGGCAGAGCCCCGTCAAACAGGATGCCATATTTCTCACCCTTGATACATTGGGTGTGATCGCTGCAGATGTTGTTCGTGAAGATGCTTTCGTTCCATTGATTATTAATCAGCCTGCCTTTCCCGACCTCTATACTAGCGGTACCTTCACCTTCGAATATGTTTTCCCTGTCTCTGGAACTGTCGAACTCGGTATTGGTATTCTCAACCAGTCCGACAATGATGGACTCAGCATCCTCCTTGTTGACAATGTGAATGTCATACCTGAGCCGTCCGAGATTGCTCTCTTTATTGTCCCTCTCTTATCCGTCGCAGCCTGGCTTCAAAAGAGAAGAAAAAGTCAAACATGAATTAACTCTTGGACATCAGAAAGCTAAGCTCTTTCCACTATGGGGGTGTTGCCACAGAGCGGCACCCCTTTTTTCTTGTTCTTGAACTAACAACACGTTCCTTTATGTCTGGTCTTGCAACTACATACCTGACTTAAACAACGCTTCCGTAGTTCAATGGATAGAGCACCGGTCTCCGGAACCGGAAATCTGGGTTCGAATCCCGGCGGAAGCACCAGTTAATTCTTCATTTCACAGGGCTACTTCCCAGCCAGAAGTTCCAAAATAGCTTCACGGTTCCTGGTGGGATCGAAATCTGGATTAAGCCGCTTCGGTATATCGGCTTCTGTTTCTGTCAGCCATTCCTTGAGTAGTCCGAGTAGTTCCTCCCTCTTATCGATTTCTGCCTTGGCCAGGTTCGTCGATTCGGAAATGTCCGTTCGCAGATTGTAAAGCTCAACACCGTCGTTCTCATAATAATAGTGCAGCTTCCAGTCACCCTTGCGGATCACACTGCAGGGTCGTGATCTGAACAATGGATCGCGCTGCTCGTCTTTTGTTTGCCTGTAGGACTGTAAATACGCCGGGAAATGCCAGTAGATCGCACGGTCTTCGTAGCTTTCCTTCCCTGTCAATACCGGCAAGAGACTCATGCCATCCATTACCTGCCCCTTCGGTTTCTCCAGTGAGAGCATGTCACATAGAGTCGGATACAGGTCGACACCTGTCACAATTGCTTCCGTATTCCAAACCTGTCCCACCACGCCCGGCCATCGAATAAATAACGGCACACGGATTCCACCCTCGTAATAGCTGCCTTTGTAACCCTTCAATGGATCCATGTCCGTTGCTTCGCCATAACCACCATTGTCAGAGTAAAAGATGATTATGGTTCTCTCCAGTAAGCGGTGTTTCTTCAGTGTCTCCACAATTCGGCCTATACCCTCATCCACGGCTTCAATCATTGTCGCCATTTCGTAATTCGTATGCAGTTTCCCCTGCTTCTTCGCCCGATACTTCTGCACCAGTTCCTTCTTCGCATGTATTGGCGTATGTACCGCAAAATGCGTCAGGTATAACAGCCACGGGCTTTCCCGGTTATTCTCTATAAAACGCACGGCCTCGCTGCTTAAACGGTCCGTCAAGTATTCGTCCTCAGGTGCCTCTACCAAGCCAGGCGCATTCGGATGCGGTGGATAATAACCCTTGGGAGGCCCCCCGGAATGTGTCCCGCCAATGTTAATGTCAAATCCGTAGGGTAGGGGGTCTTCGCTCAAATGCCACTTGCCCATGGTGGCTGTCACGTAACCTCTCTCCTGTGCGCATTGCGCCCAGGTCTTGATTGATGTATCCAGAGTATCAGTACCGGGGATGTCTTTCAGCCTGCGATATTCGCTCTTTCCTCTCGGTCTCGTCCCTACATTATAGATTTTGTGCCGCGGTGTATACTGGCCCGATAATAGACAGGCCTGCGCAGGAGCGCGATTCGCCGCCGCCGAGTAGGCATTCGTGAATACCATCGATTTCGAAGCAAGGGCATCCAGGTTTGGCGTCTCGTAATAATCCGAACCCATGAATCCTGTATCCTTCCATCCTAAGTCATCTATGTAGATGAACAGGAGATTTGGCTTTACGCCCTCTCCCTAAATTGTGCAGGAGTACAATATAATCACCAAGGGTAGTATAATTTGGATCACCATTAGATGCCTTTCGATAAGGCTCCTTCTTCAGTTACTCAGTCAAGCACCAAGTTTCACGACCGGTCCTAAAACGAATACCGCACCGCCGAATAGATACTCGTGTTCTTCTCGAACTGCCCGTAAAAAGTGTCATCACGTCCGGCGAAGAGGTTCGCGCCAGCCGTTACCTGCCAGTTGTCGGTCAACTTGTAAGACAGCTTGGGCCTTAGGTAAAAGTCCTTTTGGTTGGATGCAAACATGAATAGCGAAATTTCCAGGTCCTGCCGCATCAACAGTTGCGTCAGACGCAGGGTCACCGTATGACGTGCTTTTCGTATCGCCGATCCATCGGCAATATCCAGGATCCTCTCCAGATACCACTGCACGCCTGCATTCAATTCAGGCCATATCTCTCGCTCGTAGCCGACAAGGAAGCGCACTTCAGAGTTGCGGATGTCATCGTTCTCGCCGCTTCCGTCATCCAGGCTCTCGTAATAGGCGAATTCCGCGTTTATTATCCCTCCCATGCCGTGACGCCGTACACTTGCGCCACTCACCCGCAAATCCGGAAAAATCGAATTACCACTCGATGTCTGCCCCGCCGGGCTTTTCCATTGGCCGTTGTAGAAGTAGAGTGCGGTTTCCGTTTTCCCAAACAGACGATGCAGTCTCATCGCCAGTTCGCCCCTCGATTGAAATTCGGCGACAACTTCATTGCCCTCGCCCACAATA
>CAYQCG010000284.1:0-3653 GCA_964415925.1 uncultured Puniceicoccaceae bacterium
ATATTTCCTTTGGTTATGCCATCGTGTTCGTACGCGGTAGCAGCTTGTGGTAACCTTGGAAAGCCAGGAAGTGAGAGGATATCCCCCATATCCGAGACTTCGATATCGTATCCGTCCACTCCTTGTTTTTCGCGACCTTCCACAAACAAGACGTAAGCCCCCGGTTTGGCGTTAAAGAGTGCGTGATCATCCGTGATAAGGGTCACGATCTCTGGATTTGTATCGTCCGGAGTAGGCGTCATGACACTTGTAGCGGGGTTGAAACCACTGCCACGTTGCCTGTTTTTTCGGCTCACCCCGTGAGCTCGAGTGCGGCCATCGGTTGGCTTGTTATAAAGTGGCAATCTATTCTGTTGCTCAAACACTTGTGGATGAATCTCAGCACCTGTATTGCTGACAAAGGTGAATCGCTCGAGCATCACGCTCATGCCTTCGAAGGATTCCATTGTAGCGGTGACAAAGGCTATGGAATTGGGATGAAGCCGCGGCAGGGTAATCGGATCAGGCACAGTAACGGGTCCAAGTACCGTAAGTTCGGTAAGATCGACTATTCGTGTTTCAGTCAGACTTTTGGGGAAATCCGACGTTGGAGTTTCCACGACACGGCCCTGTAGTGTGATTAGTTGGCCCTCTTCAATGGGATCAGAGCCGGATCCAACCAAATTAGCATTAAGCTCTTCCATAGAATCATCATAAAAGACGAAGATCCCATCCGACGTAGTATCATCGCCATCTCCATCCGGATCCTGCATGTAAAAGCCATCCTCGACAACCAATGTTACAACCCCAAAAGTCTGCACGTATTTGTCTTCTGATGGGGAGGTCAGTCCGTTACCCTGAATCTCAGGAATACTCAAGTCCGGAGCCTGATCGCAAAAGTTATCATCCAACGGGGTATCATTTCCGGTCTGAAAGTCGCCGGGACCGATGACGTAGTTTTCACCCAGTGCTAGAGGCTGGATGGAATTCGGACAACGCTGGAAATACATAACATGTAAGACTGTAGGAGTAACGAAATTGATGACCGGAGCGTCTGCCTGGGGAAGCTGAACGAGTGACAGGAGATTGCTGTTGAAGTTCAATGTGGATGGTATGTCACTGCTTTCGTCATTAGGTTGATGTCGCCAGCTGTAAACCGAATCACCATTGTCGGCAGATAGGAAATTCAATCCTTCGAGAATGCCATCATCGTTAAAGTCAAAATCCATCCCGCGGAAGATACCATTCTCGATATTTTTCCTGCAGGTGATGACGACTGTAATGACCCGGTCGTCATCACTGGTGTAGCGCTCGAAAGTGTCCGCCCCGCCGGCAAAGCGTTCCCACTCGGGTTCAATACTGAGAAATAAGCCGTTGCTGGCAGTAAGAGCATCCTGCCCAGGATTGCCGATTTCAATGACTTCCTGGACGATGCCGTTGTTGAGGAACACATCATCGTTAGTCAGACCCTGCTGATCCATTTCGAAGCGGCTTACAAGTTGTCCAGATGAATTCTGTTTACTTTGTCCAATGACAATAATCGCCCAGTCATTAAGGTGAGAACTGGGGCCACCGACCAGTTCTATATAACTGATATTATTTGTGGAGAAATCGTCCGGATCGTAATCCATTTCGCGAATACGGAGTTCATTGACAGCAATATTGCTGCTGGATGGGACCAGAACCTGATTCTGATTGATTTGTCCTGGTGTGGCAGTGCCTGCCACTGTAGATATGAAAGGTGAGCCGGCCACGAGTAATCCCGTCTGGAATATGGAATTACCCTCGGGAGTGGTATCATTTTCCTCTGGAAACCAGCTGCGCGGCTGCCGGGATGCACCCGGAAGTATCGGTGAATAAAAGGCCGAGCCGTTCAATCGGACAAAGTCGATATCGTTGTCCAAGTCATCTGTGAGGGCCACTGCACTGCTCACGTTGGCGATACCTCCAAAACCGGTGTCGAGATCTTCAAAAAATACGACAACTGTGCCGAAGCCATCACCCTGATCTGGTATGAGCGTAGCTTCGAATGTATGGGTTGCGTAGACCGCAGGTGAAGCAATCAGTGGAGCAATCAGGTGTATGGTCCAGCCATCGAGGTCGGTGCCGGCCGGTCCAAAGATTTCTACAAATTCATTCTCATCGTCACCGGCATCGTTGTAGTGAACCTCGTTAATGTAAATCGGAGGTGAAGAACAATTCGAATAAGCGTTAGGAATTACACAGAAGAAATAGAGTAATACTACCAGGACGAGATTTTTCATGGCGAAAGGACAGAGATCTGAGATTTGTTACAAGTAGCGGAGAGGCATTAAATGATAGTTCCTCCCTGATTTAACACTAGCTTAATAGCATTAGAATCTAATCATTAGATTGAGGAATATTCCGTTGATGCTGTATTAGAGGTTTTTGTGAAAATGCCGATAAACCAGCCACAATTGGCAAGACTTTCTACTTTTCGAGTAGCGGGATGAGCCGGACGGGGCCGAGGAGTCCGGAGGGGGTGAGTTCCCAGTTAGAGGCATCGAAGACGTCGTAATTGTGGTCGACGAAGTTGATATCATGGAAAATCTTCCAGTCCACCATGCGGTGGTCGAGGTCGCGGATCCGGTTGGCGGAAAGGTTGGTGACTTCGACCTCGATCTTGTTTGTCCCCGGCTGCAGGAATTCTCCAACGAGCATACGGCAAGGCACACTCCAGAGTGCTCCGGCAAACCGGCCGTTGATGTAGACACGTGCACTTTCCCTGACATCGCCCAAATCGAGGCGCCAGTTGTCGGCCTGTAGCAGAGGCATTTCGAACTCGAGGGTATAACGGGCTGTCCCGGCGAATCGCGATACCTCACCACCACCGGGCAGGTCCGTCCATGAAACCAACTCGCGGGTATAATATTCGTTGGGAAGGCCGGGACCGCCGTCAATGAAACTGATGTTCCAACGTCCAGTCAGGCTTAAGGGGTCCGCCCTGATATTCGTGTAGATCGGCCAGACGTATCCATCCCCGGCCGGCTTATCCAATGTGCGGATGATGCGGGTTTCGCCGGGTTCGAGCCGCAGGTGGATCCGGTTGTCGTCGTTTTGCCGGGCGTAGCCGGACTTTCCGTGCACGGGATCCATGACGACGGCGGATTTGAATGGAACTCCCAGTTGTATCCAGCTTTCAATGACATTTGAACCCATGTTGGCAACAAAGTAGTGGTGCCCGGAACCATGGCGGCGGCGGATGAAATCGAGTCCAGCATCCTTCATGGGTTCGCGGGTGACATCCGCCCGCTCGAGCCTGCGGTCGAGCCGGTCCCACCGGACCACTTCGGGATCATGCCTGCGCAAGAGTTTCTCAAGGGCTTCGCCTCTTTCAGCATGCCGGTTGAATCCGGGGACGTCGATTGGGAGTTGTTCGAGGAAGTAAACCGGCTTGTCCCGATCCTCGTATTCGATGAGTTTTTCAAGGGTGGCGAGGGGGATGTGGGTTGTCCGGGGGACGAGAATGAACTTGTATTTGGAGGCAAGGTCATCGAGCAACTGGCGGTCTGAAATGAAGTCGAAAGTGTAGCCGTGGTCGATGAGCCATTGAGCTGTGTTCCCGGTTGTCGAGTAAGTCATCCATTCGGGATGGTGGACAGTCAGCAACTGCTGCATTTCTTCGGTTGAATGCCAGATGTCGTGGACAGGCC
>CAYQCG010000285.1:0-3635 GCA_964415925.1 uncultured Puniceicoccaceae bacterium
AGACGCCACGAATTACCGCAGGGAGCTTAGCTTGAATAATGCCTTATCCTCTGTGACCTACACAGTTGATGGTGTAGATTATGTCCGCGAAACCTTTGCCAGCACCGAAGATCAACTGGTGGTCACCCGTATTACCGCAAGCGAGCCGGGGAAACTCAACTTAAAGGCCAGTCTCGATTCAATCATGGATGGTTTGAATGTTTTCGCTCAAGGCAAGGACCTGGTCATGACAGGCAAAGGTTCTGACGATCAGGGTATTCCAGGAGCAATTCGGTTCAGGGTGCAAATGCGGACCCGCCTGACGGGAGGCACCCAAAGGACGACCTCCGGTGCGATTGAAATCACAAATGCTGATTCGGTTGTGTTCCTTGTCTCTGTTACAACTAATTACATCAACTACAAGGATGTTAGCGTGAATCCGGCGTCACTCGCCCGAGAGCATTTAGGCAAAGCTCAAGGAAAATCCTATGAGGAAATGCTGGTGAATCACATCACCAATCACAGGGAATTGTTTGACCGGGTAGTCTTGGACCTGGGGCCACCCAAGGATTTACCGATGGATGAGCGCATTGCCACTTTCGCGGACGACGATTTTCACTTAATCGCCACCTGGTTTCAATTTGGCCGCTATCTGCTCATCAGCTGTTCCCAGCCCGGAACCAATCCGGCCAACCTTCAGGGTATTTGGAACAACGCCAAAGGAGCTCCCTGGCGCGGTAAGTTTACCATCAATATCAACGCGCCAATGAATTACTGGCCGGCCGAGGTTACGGGTCTTCCGGAAATGCATGAAGCCTTGTTCAAGTTGATCCGCGAGGTTGCCGAAAACGGGCAAAAGACCGCCCGGGAACATTATGGCGCCAGAGGTTGGGTGGTCCATCACAACACCGATGGCTGGAGGGCCACTGCGCCAAACAAAAATCCCAAACGTGCAGTCTGGCCGCTAGGAGGCGCTTGGCTCGCAACACATTTATGGGAGCACTATCTCTATACGCAAGACAAGGTCTTTCTTGAAGAATATTTCCCAGTCCTCCAGAGTTCCTGTGAGTTCTTTTTCGATTTCCTTCAGGAGGATCCACAATCGGGTTTGCTCATCGCGCATCCCTCTAATTCTCCAGAAAATTGGACTATATGTGCCGGACCTGCCTGTGATAATCAGATCCTTCGGGATTTGTTCGACTACACCCTTGAAGCCGCAAGGATCCTCGGTAAACCGAGAGCCTTTCAAGAAAAATTACGTGATTTCAGGGGTCGACTCATGCCCGACAAAGTTGGCAGATGGGGACAGTTGCAAGAATGGCTTCTGGAAGACAGGGATAGGGAGAACGACAGGCACCGCCACCTCAGCCACTTATACGCAATGTTCCCAAGCGCCCAGATCACTAAGCGGGGCACGCCAGAGTTATATGCTGCCGCAGTCAAATCCCTCGACTCCAGGGGCGATGACGGCACGGGTTGGACCCAGGCGTGGAAAATCGCACTGCGCGCCAGGACGGAAGACGGTAATTATGCCTACAAACTGCTCCGGGAGATGTTTCGTCACTCCATTTCGACAAACATGTTTGCCCAGTATAATCAGAAATTCCAGATCGATTCCAATTTCGGAACACCTGCAGCCATTGCCGAGATGCTTTTTCAAAGCCATGACAACACACTCCACTTTCTCCCCGCTATCCCGGATATTTGGACAGAAGGAAAAGTCTCCGGCTTGCGAGGCCGTGGAGGATTCGAAGTCAGTATGGAGTGGTCTGGAGGTAAACTCACCAATGCCAGTATCATGAATGAACACGGAATACAGGTTCGAAAAGTTTTGGTACAAGGAATAGAGGTAGACCACCTTAATGACCCAAGATTTGACATCGATATAAGAGAAAACGTAATGACAGCTAAATGAATTTGAATTATCTTCAAGGTATATCAGAAACCATTAAGGCCCAATGAATAAACTATTTCCCATAATTACCACACTTACGTTTGTTTTCGCGGAATCCGCTTTCTCGCAGGAAAATGATAATGCTAACCAGAAAGTTTCACCTATCCCGGGAGGTAAGTACAGCATTCAGGAAATCCTCAATACGGATTCCCTCACGGGAGCGCTCCGGTTATTCACAACGCATGATGATCCTCCGCAATGGAAAATCGATTTCCTGACCCGGGCACACCAGGTCCTGGAAACTGATGAAAATACGACCTATGAGGAAATGTTGGCCGATCCTGAAATCAAGCACATCATCAAAGCGCGGAATCTAAAATTGCTGGGTGGTCCCATGCTCGGTCAGATCACGGAATCCAGTGCATCGGTTTGGGTTCGTACGGTGGGATCGGCAGAGGTCTCTGTCCGGATAAGCGATGGTCGACGGACACGGCTTTTTGGATCGGTTTCAAGTAATGAAAAGAACGATTTCTCCGTTGTTGTGCCTGTCACCGGTTTGCGACCAGACTCAAGTTACCCTTACACGGTATTAATAGACGGTGAACCCGTATCAGGTAATGAAGGCGTCATCCGGACGGTGAATTCCAAAACAACCCGCATCGCCTTTGGCTCATGTCCGCATCGCTGGGGTTTGGGCAGGCAGGAGATTTGGGAAGAAGTTCAGGAACGTGACAATAGTGCATTGATTCTTCTCGGCGATATTGCGGTCCAGGATCGTGATTTTCATTACGGCTTGCATCGGTTTGATTATCTCATGCGTGATCTCCAGTCAGCCTGGAGCAACTTAGCCGCAAATGTTCCGATTTACGCTGCTTGGGATGATCATGATTTTATGAATAATGATCGCCCGCGTCCCAATAGGCCCGATCAAAGTGGAGAGCCTGGCCGGGAAGGTATCCGTCAGGTATTCAAGACTTCCTGGAATAACGCACACTATGGATTTGGGGATGCTGGTGGGGGCATCTTTCATCGCAACCGCATAGGCCCTGTCGATATCCTCATGATGGACAACCGTTATTTCAGGGGGATTGAAGGCCCCTATTTAGGCGAAGGACAAATGAAGTGGCTGGAAGAGCAGCTGCTGGACTGCGATGGACCGTTCATAATCCTTAGCTGCGGCACCCTCTGGAACGACGCCAAAGGGAACGGAAAGGACTCATGGGGTATGTATGATAATGAGGGTAGGGAGCGTATTCTCAGCTTCATCGAAAAACACCGCATTCCCGGCGTATTGTTGATTTCAGGTGATTGGCATGGGGCCCGCGGTTATACGATTAAGCGCCCCTCTGGTTACACCTTTTATGAGTTTCAACCCGCCAGCCTGGGCGGTCGCCCCGGTGCCACGAAGGTACCGAACACATTCTTCGCAACGTCTGGAAAGTACGCCTTCGGGGAGTTTTCTTTCGATACTTCAATAGAGGATCCCACCGTCACCTTCCGCCTCATGCTCGAAGACGGGAGCGAGTATTATAAACAGACGTTTTCCCGGAGCCAGCTAACACCGCCACTCGAAAGAGCAAGTTTACACAATCATGAGTAATTGGAAATCCCAGTCTGTATTGACTCTATCGATACTATTTGGAGCCCTTTCCGTCCCATCACTGCTCCAGGCGGGTCAAAGGCCGAATATTATTCTCGCTATGGCAGATGACCAGGGCTGGCGGGATGTCGGTTACAATCCTGAACCGGGCAAAGTCGTCAT
>CAYQCG010000286.1:0-554 GCA_964415925.1 uncultured Puniceicoccaceae bacterium
GGTCCGGACCTGACAAATGTAGGACGTCGTATCCCAACTACAGACTGGCACCATCAGCATTTGTATCAACCAAAGTCCACCTCACCCGGATCTCTCATGCCACCTTTTGCATTCCTGTATGATGTCCGGGAAATCGGTCCTTCCGGACAGTCGCCGGATGCTATCACACTTTCTGGTGAATATGCGCCCCCAACGGGCTATGAAATCGTACCCACCCAACGTGCCAAGGATTTGGTGGCATACCTGTTATCACTCAAACTGGATTACGAATTACCGGAAATGAGATTTACCCAACAGTAAGCATGGCTGATAAGCGAAATACAGTTCCGCCATGGCGCCCCGGTGAAGGGGGCGAAACCTTTGAATCGGCAGCCTCCCGCGATAAGGAAGTCATCAATCTGCATGAGCAGTTGATACGGGAGAAGCAGGAACCTTCCGAGCGTTTCATGCCTATGCCTTTGTATCTGGTCTTTCTGATCGCTGGTCTTTCCTTCTGGGCTGGAATTTACCTTATAAAGTATAGCGCCGGATTTGATCCGATGGCTTACAATGAA
>CAYQCG010000286.1:564-3632 GCA_964415925.1 uncultured Puniceicoccaceae bacterium
GGCCAGGCCTCAGACTTTACACCGCCTCCTTTCGATCCCATGAGAGCCGGTAGCCGTTTCTATACGAATAACTGTGCTGTCTGTCATCAGGCTAATGGTGCGGGTATCTCTGGACAGTTCCCACCAGTAGCCAACTCGGATTGGTTACAAGGCAGTGAGGAGCGTCTCATAAAAATTCTCCTGCATGGTATGCAAGGCGAAATCACTGTTAACGGTCAGACCTATAATGGGGTAATGCCAGCCTTTGCGGGTAACGCCAGTGACCGGGATATCGCAGCCGTGCTAACCTGGCTTAGAACGAGTGAAGAAATGGGCAATGCTGCAGATCCGGTGACGGAAGAAGCGGTTGCTGCTTTACGCGCGGATTATGCGGGACGCACGGCTGCGTGGGATGGATCCGAGTTGCAGAACCAGTGAGATTCCTTAATCCCCGAGTTTCCTTCCGGGAATCAGGTAATTGGCTACGTAGTCATCAACAGCTGTAGAGAGCGATCTGATCTCATCACTGAAGCCACTCTGTCTAAGTTTATCGATATGGGCGCAGGTATAGTACTGGTATTTGGATCGAAGATATACGGGCATTTCTATGTATTCAATATTCACAGGCAAATCCATGGCTTTGAAAATGGGTGTAACTAAATCTACCCATGTGTTTGCTTTACCGCTGCCAAGATTATACAACCCGTTTGCTGAGGCATTTCCGGCCAAGTGCAGCGTCATCCTGATCGCATCCTTGACGTAGAGAAAATCCCGCTTTTGCCCACCGTCTGGATAGTCCGGGTGATAGCTTTTGAACAGTTGTACTCTACCGGTATCTTTAATCTGGCTATACGCCTTATCAACCACACTACGCATTTCGCCTTTATGAGCTTCATTTGGGCCAAATACATTGAAGTATTTCATGCCTGCCACCTGGTCCAGCCAGCCTTCACGCTGTGCATACAGGTCAAAGAGGTGTTTTGAATAGCCGTACATATTGAGCGGACGAAGGCGGTAAAGGTTGGCGTCCTGATCATCCATTCCCTTTGTGCCATCCCCATAGGTGGCTGCACTGGAAGCATAAACAAACCTTGCCCCATGCTCCAGCGCCCATTCGCAAAGGATTTTACTGTATTCATAGTTGTTTTGAATCAGGTATGTCGCATTCGTTTCCGTTGTCGATGAACAGGCGCCCAGGTGAAAGACCGTGTCTATAATTCCAAAATGGTCTGCCTTTTCGGAAATGAACCGCTTAAAATCCTCTGCTTCGATATAATCCTGAAATTTCAAGGGTATCAGGTTTTTGAACTTCTCGCTTTCGCCCAGAATATCAACAACAATGATGTTATCGCGCCCTGCTTCATTCAAAGCCCAGATCAAGGCACTGCCGATAAAGCCTGCTCCGCCGGTAACAAGTATCTTACCCTCACGTAAAGCCATAGTAGAGTTATGTCTCAGGTTCCGAAACTTGCCAGCCCAAATCAGTTCCCGGCCAGCTCAATTGAGCGTTTGCGGGCGGCCATTACGGTAGCTTCAAGAATGTCCCGGAAATTCCTTTCTCGCATCACACTTAACCCTGCAAGTGTTGTGCCTCCCGGCGAAGATACCGCATCGCGTAGTGTTTCCGGAGTTTCTCCGCTTTCCTTTAAGAGTTTCGTTGCTCCCAATGTGGTTTGCAGAGCGAGTCTGTAAGCTGTTGTTTCATCCAGGCCTGCCTGAATACCGGCATCCCTTAGTCCGGCAACAAATTCAAACAAGTAAGCGGGACCGCTTCCTGATACCGCAGTTACTGCATCCAGTTCATTCTCTTTAACAGTCAATACAGGTCCCATTGCACCAAGCAGGACTTCGACGATTTGACGATCCGCCTCAGTGAGTTCCTCCTTTACTGCATACGCAGTGATGCCTTCCCCAATTTGCCCCGGGGTATTTGGCATGGCGCGAACCAGATTACGTGATTTAGGTGTTGTAATCTTCAACTTGGCTATTGGCGTTCCGGCCAGAATGGATACAACCAACTGCCCGTTTACTGAGGTTTTCAGGTCATCAGCAATTTCCGGAAGTTGTTGTGGTTTGATCGCTAAAACCACTGTGTCAGCTGATTCCAGGGCTGCCTTAATATCCGGACTGATGCCAATTCCCGTTGCGGAAGCCAACTGTTCAGCAGTTCCATCAGCCGCACTCAGGCAGGTAAGGTAGGCGGGGTCATATTCAGGACTTTTTAAAAGTCCTTTGATTATGGCTGTTGCCATGCGCCCGGCGCCTATGAATGCCATACGCTTCATGCATGGATTTCGCATGCTTCAGCCAGATGCGTCAAGCTTGCAGCAGTGGATGGGTAATAGTAACTTTTACGCCGCCTTGCTCGGCAGACTCCAGACGTATATCTCCACCCAAATTGCGGATGCTGCTTCTGGCTATCGTCAATCCCATTCCTTTGCCTACTGCAGTATGACTTGAAACAAATGGTTCGAAAATAGAGTCCGCGACTTCCTCGTCCAGGCCGCGTCCTTGGTCGGTGATCTCTATACTTAACTTACCGGGCATGCCATTGTTGGCTTCGTGAGCCAGTTGTATCTTGATTGGCCGGTTCTGTCCTTCTGCTGTATCTCCATAGCTTTCCCAGGCATTCATAATGATACGCCCCATAATATCTTCAAAAGCTTCCGGGTTGGTTGAGACTTTCAGGTCAGAAGGGCAGTGGTTCAGGATTTCTATTGGAGCGTTTTCAACATACTCCCTCTGGAAACGTTGCATACTGCTCTCAAGCAGATCATTGAGTGCGACTTCTTTCAAATGCAGGCTTTCCTTACTGACGATGGTGTTCAACTGCTGGACAATTTTCACAATCCTTTTCACGGCTTGATCCATGAGTTCACCGTAGCGCACAACTTTCTTTGGGTCGTCCGGGCTTCTTTGTAATAAGTCCAGATATCCAACAACAATGCCGAGTAGATTGTTCAAGTTGTGGGCTATTCCGTGGGAAATATTACCCAGTGCAGCTGACTGCCGCATTTCTGCCAGTCTATCCTGTAGTTGCAGGTTTTGCCGGTATTGTTCCTGGATCCGCAATTGGGTCCTAATACGGG
>CAYQCG010000287.1:0-1374 GCA_964415925.1 uncultured Puniceicoccaceae bacterium
ATTGAGTTCATGCCGGATACCCATTTCCGTTTTCGTTGCCCATTCAGCGATACGCTTGAGTTCGACCTGTTCTGTGCCGGGGAAGAGCTCGCCCTGGTTCGCAAGTGCCTGGGCAAGACGCGTACCGCAGAGGTAGTTGCCACGGCCTATGAGCAGGGCCACCTTGAAGTTCCTGAAGTCTTCCAGACCTTGAGTTTTACGGAAGAGCCGGCGGCACAGCATCAAGTCTTTCTGAAGGATCTGCTCCTGAAGATGAATCGTGTTTGTGGAGACAATGAATTGCCGGTTTGCCTTGACTGCATAAAACAACCCGGGAATGAGATAGGCGAGGCTTTTGCCGACTCCCGTACCCGCTTCGACAAGGAGTGGAGTGTTCCCTGTGAAGGCATCAATGACTCCAAGGGCCATATTGGCCTGGGGTGTCCGGTGCTGTAGGCCGAGGTTATTTTGCAGGGAACCGCCGACACGGAAAACATTTTCTACCAGGCCACGTAATTCAATAGCATCCTGCAGTGTTTCTGTAGCGGTTTCGTTTCCGCCGGCATAATCCTCGTTCAAGCCTATCATCTAATTGAATCTGTGGTTTTATAGAGAAAGCGCAAAGCCCTGGTATTTGGCGTTGCCATAAAGAATTCAGCGAGTTGAACATGAAGGCATGCCAGAACCTCTGATTGAGAAATTACTCATATTACAGGAGCGTGATGAACATCATACCCGCCTGACAAGGCAATTGAATGAAATCCCGAAGCAGATCGCAGAATTCGAGCAAAAGATCAGTCAAAGACGGGAAGAACTGGAACATGCGCAACGGAGGATGAAGGACGCAGAAGTCCAGCGGAAGGAACTTGAGGGACGAATGGCGGATGCGGAGGAGCAGATTGCCAAGTTTCGCAACCAGCAGCTAGCGGTGAAGAAAAACGAGGAATATACTGCACTGGAACACGAGATCGAAAATGAGCAGAAGAAGATCGGAGACTTCGAAGAGCGGATCATCGAGCTGATGGACCGGATAGAAGATTTAAAGGACGAATTTGCAGAAGAGGAAAAACGCGGCAATGAGGAGATAGCTGAGTTCGAAGCGGACATAAAGCGCCTGAAGGAAGTCCAGACCGTTGTGGAATCACAGTTAGCCGATGCGGAGAAGGCTAAGGAAGCGGCTGCTGGCGAGGTTGAACCTTCATCGAACCAGGAATACCAGTATGTCAAGACACAGGTGAAGCGCGGACCGTATGTTGTCCCTATGAGGGAGAAGCAATGCCAGGGATGCTACCTGAAAGTTTCGGCAGAAGCGGAAGCTGAAGTGCGAGAAGGAGGCAAACTCGTGAGGTGTCCGAACTGCAAGCGGATCCTCTATGCAGATAACTGA
The DNA here is from genome assembly GCA_964415925.1 of uncultured Puniceicoccaceae bacterium. Lineage (GTDB taxonomy): Bacteria > Verrucomicrobiota > Verrucomicrobiia > Opitutales > Oceanipulchritudinaceae > CAYQCG01. Next base: position 1,367 of record CAYQCG010000287.1, read on the forward strand.
CTGACAGC
>CAYQCG010000287.1:1384-3629 GCA_964415925.1 uncultured Puniceicoccaceae bacterium
CTGAAGGGCTTAACAGTTGTATTACCCGTCGCTGCCGCAATCTACGTAATTATCTGGATCGTGGGCGACCTTGAAGCGCTGTTCCGTAATCTGGTGCAGCGCCTGTTACCGGAGGGTATTTATTTTCCTGGGCTGGGTATCCTTTTTCTAGCTGGAACGCTATTACTTGTCGGATTGTTGATGTATCCGTGGTTGACGCGCCAGGTGCTGACCGGCTTCGACAAGCTCTTCCGCAAAATACCACTCTTTAATTCCATTTACAGTCCGGTCCGTGACCTGATGGAAATGTTCGGTGGTGGAGGAATGAAGGAGAAGCTGGGCCAGGTTGTCATGATCACAGTCCCCAACACGAAAATGGAATCGCTGGGGTTCATAACACAAAAGGACGGGAGCGACCTACCGGATGGGTTCATCCCGAAAGATCACGTGGTTGTCTATGTGCAATGGAGTTCACAGATTGGCGGCTACTGCTTTATTGTTCCGCGGGAGTCCGTCCGGGAAGTAGATATTTCGGTTGAGGACGGTTTACGCTGGTCACTGACAGCGGGGCTTTCCGCGCCGAAGAAATAGCACTTGCGAATATGGCTTTAATTACCGATACTTGTGATAGTTCTCAGGGAGAAAGACGTTCGCTCTGTTGCGCCACAGTGGCAGAGAGGAAAGTCCGGACACCACAGGGCAGGATGCTTCCTGAAAGGGAAGGCACACTCGCTTGAAGGCGCGTGTGACGGATAGTGCCACAGAAAACAAACCGCCTTGCCGTTGGCAGGGTAAGGGTGAAAAGGTGGGGTAAGAGCCCACCGCTGTAATGGTGATGCTGCAGGCACGGTAAACCCCTCCGGTGCAAGGCTGAATATGGGAGGAGCGGCCCGCTCATTACCTCCCGGGTGAGTCGCATCCGCCAAGGCGGATACGGGACTGCGGTCCCGCAAGATAAATGAACGTCCCGGCTCCGGCCGGACAGAATCCGGCTTACTCCCTGGGAACTTTTTTACACATCGAGCGGAGAGAGGGCACGGAGATTTGTGAAACTAGACTGTCAAAGAACGGGGTTAAGGAATTTCGAATTTCAATTTTCGAATTTCGGTTTTAGAGAAAATGGTTTAGGAAGTATGAGTATAATATGATCAGGTCATGGCTGGTGCTTTTCTCCTCCTTTGCGAAGGTTTCGGCGGACAGGAGGTTGGTTGGGGGCTTTAAAGAATTCCGGATATTTTTAAGAGCGGGTTAGAGTTCAGGTTATGTAGATATATGTATACATGTATAGGGCAGATGCAAGCGATTTTATGATTTTCCGGTATGATTAATAATTTTTATTAACCTTTGTTGAGGATGAGGGAGTTAGGGCAATCAGGCGCATAGAATGGAACACGGCGGATTCAGAATAGCTTGTCTTTGTGGATCAGGAGACTAAAATTAATCCATGGATGTGATTAATTTGACAGAGGTAGGAATGGATGAGTGGAAATCGCCGAAAGGTAAATTCGGCTGCTACATGCAGAATCTATCGGTAGCTCTGGGTCATGAACCGATGTCGACCGACCGTCTAAGGCAGCACCCGTTTGAGGTTGAGATACACCGCGTACCGCCGGGCAAGGTCAACTTTCCCTACCATTCGCACGGGGTGGCGTGGGAGTACTATCAGGTGACATCAGGGCAGGGGATAGTGCGCCATGAAGGGGGTGAGACCCAGGTAGGTCCGGGCGACTGCTTTATCTTCAAGCCAAACGCTTCACACCAGATCTGCAATGAGGGCAGTGAAGACCTTATCTTCATGATTATCTCAGACAACCCGACGGGTGACACGATCCACTACCCGGATAGCGGTAAATGGCTGGTAGACTATCCTGGACAGAAGCTCCTCCGCGAAGGACTGCAGGATTATTTCGAGGGGGAGGAATAGGCAGAAGAAAGATCAAATAAGATTGGCAACAATATTAATTATACCATCTTGATAAGCAAGGGCACTGTCTTTATCAAGCCGATTGTAATATCATGCGGAATTGCTGCGGTTGCGGTTACAGGCGACGGGCCATAGATGTTGATCGGGATGCCAGTTGGAGTCACTATCTCTATTTCACCTTTCAGAACCCATCGTCCTGGGCATACCGAGAGGTTTGATTCCTGAGGAAATCTCGGGCCACAAGTAATAATAATGATAACATTACTGCTTCTCAGGCATAATCGATTAAAAACCAAATTAGGACTCTACCCTTTTTCATCAAAGCTTGACAGGTGTGTGAGT
>CAYQCG010000288.1:0-3627 GCA_964415925.1 uncultured Puniceicoccaceae bacterium
GTTGTTCACATCAGCACAGATTAAACGGTTCAGGTTTTGGCAAATCGCTGGAGTGCTGTAGATATCATGGATCCCAAACGGGTAAACAATGTGCTTACCATTTGTCGCAACTGGCGCCAGTTGGATGCGGTAATCCAGATGCCCGGCATACTTTTTCGAAAGCGTCTTACCCGTCATCTTGTCGATATAGACAAGGTTTTTCGCCTGCCCTTCATTCCCTCCATGGCTGTTCACCTCACGCAACACAATGCGGTCCTCCAGAACCACCGGTGTACTCATCATCGCCGGATACTTGTAGACCCCTACCCAATGATGGTGCTGGGTAGACTTCCATATTTCCTTTCCCGTCTCTAACTCCAGGCAGTAACTTGTCGTGTGCATCCCCGGTGAAGCCACATACACACGGTCACCTTCGATTACTGGTCGTGCATACCACCCCAGCCCTACCGGAAATTTCCACGCCACCTCGCCGGTCTTCGGACCCGGTGCGTCTGTGAAGGCCGAGTTATGCTTGTCTTTCTGGAACATTGTCCAGTCCTCATCCCAGTCACCCATTGGTTCGTAATCAGGGTCTCCGGTAAACGGCTCGGCTATCGGCCCCTCTTCCTTCAGCTTTCGGAAGACCTCTTCCATACCAACATAACCCGCGTCAATCGCTTTACGGATCTGCTCCATTAGCTCCTCTCGCCGCACACCCTCTGCATTCACATACATTCTCTCTGCCGTGAAATAGGCGTTATCACTTTCAAACAATGGATGTAGGTCGGCCCCCTGCTGTTGCGCTATGAATTCCCACAAGATCAGAAACAACGCACGTTGCTGGTAATTCTCTGGTGTCGTTTTCGATTCTTTCACCAGTTCGCGGTAACGGTCAACATCCGGACTCCCGCTCCGATAATACGTCTCCGCCGCGCAGCTATTCGCTAAATAAGTCAGGAGTACAAAGTATTTAAGCTTCTTTTTCATATTAATTCAGGCTCTAAGTGTTTTTATAACACAATTGTAGAACGTTGACAATTACGCCAGCAGAAAATCTCTTTCTGTCTCATTATCAGGTCAAAACCAGTTTCTTTTCGGCTGTCTTTACGTTCTAACCCGCCACAACCATTGATGGCTATTCAAAATGCTGCGGTGTGTGCGTTATAAAATGTGACCCCCATTTCTGCCAGCCGGTCAAGGTTCGGTGTCTGCGCCATCTCCGACCCCAAAGGCCCGGACCAGTCATTCATACCGCGAAAAAGATGACATTTGGGCACGTGTCATCCGCTGAAAACGGGCTGACAAAGCTACCGGTATATAACAGTAACAGGAAAGGATAATGCTTAATGAATCAGGATTATTTCAACACTCAAACGCTAAAAGCAAGAATTCAGCTTACAGCATCGGGACAATTACCCTTCCACCTTCCCTCTTATGCTATACCTTGACTTTAACGCCGCTTTCCACTGACTCATTCTATGCCCCATAACGGTGGTCCCATTATTAAATTCATACCCCTTAAACAATGAAACGATCACAATTTCTCAAAGCATGCCTCCTTTCTCCATGGATGTTGAAGTCCGCCGAATTGTATGCCGCGGCCACCGTTGGACAACCGCGACTCAAGATCACCGACATTAAGGTCATCGCCACCAGCCCTCGCCGCGGCTACTCCTGGGTTTTCGTCAAGGTCTTCACCAACGAGCCGGGCCTTTACGGCCTCGGTTCGGCCAATCACAGGTATTTGAGCTGGGCCGCCAAGGCGGCTCTGGAAAAACACATGATCCCCTTCTGGATTGGAAAGGATGCGGACCGGATTGAGGACATGTGGCAGGCCACCCATGTCAGGGCCTACTGGCGTAATGGTGCGGTCACCAATGTGGTGCAGGCGGCTATTGATTCCGCCCTCTGGGATATCAAGGGCAAGCGTGCCGGTGTCCCCGTCTATGAATTGCTTGGAGGTAAAGTGCGCGACGCCGTGCCACTCTATGCCCACGCCTCCGGCACCGATTTCGACTCTTGTGTCGAGGCTGTCCGTAATTGGTGGGATCAGGGCTTCCGCCATATTCGTCTCCAGATGGGTGGCTACGGTGGCGGCGGCTTCTATGCCCCCGGTGAGGTCAACCGGCCCGAGAATTCTGTCGCAGGTAATGCCTTCGACGAGGACCTCTACGTCAAAACCATCTCTGAACTGTTCGAACATGTCCGCGACGAACTCGGCTGGGAAGTCAAGTTGCTCCATGATGTCCACGAACGCCTCAGTCCCTCCGCTGCACTTCAGTTAGCCAAACTCCTTGAACCCGTTCGCATGTTCTTCGTCGAGGACATTCTCCCCCCCGAGCAGATCGATTATTTCAAGCAGATTCGCGCCCTCACCACTACCCCCATGGCCATTGGCGAACTCTTTACCCACCCCCACGAATGGCGGCCCTTGATTGCAAAACGACTCATCGACTTTATCCGCTGCCGCGTCGGCATGATCGGCGGCATTACCCAGGCTCGCAAGATCGCCTCGCTTTGCGAGCAGTTCGGCGTCAGGACTGCATTCCAGGAAGGTGGGGAGAACGACCCCATCAACCAGTTGATCGCCTACCATGTCGATCTCACCATCCCCGCCTTCGGGATTCAGGAGGAAAACGACTTCCCGGAAGTGGTTCAGGAAATGATGCCCGGATTGGCCGAAATCCGGAACGGTTATCTCTATGGCTCCTACAAGCCCGGCGTCGGTATCGATCTCGACGAAAAAAATGCCGCCAAATACCCCCTCGTCGACGATCCCAACAACGCCAACTGGACACAGATCCGCTCCGTCGACGGCTCCGTCGTCAAACCGTAATAAATACTTTAATAAAGCATACTCCGGATACGCCCAGGCTCGGTATTAAGCACATTCCGTATTTAAAGTAATTCACTCACACTTGCCGGAACTTATTCTGCCGGCTGTGATTTGCCTTCGACTGCTTCAATGATGTGTGCGGGATTTCAACCTATGATTGCGCATCTTTAATTCGAGCCAGTTTAACAAATGGGAATGATTGCTACTGGCACATAATTTCCGGTCAGGGCTACGTTTTCGAACAGGAAAATCGTTATAAACCAGTCGGTCTGGTTCGCTCTATCGTCTCCATCTGGTTAATCCTTTTATTTTCAATATTCAGGCTTGCTAATATAATAAATAGATTTCATAAATTGTTGTAGATCAATAATTTTCTGTACAGAAAATTTTATTTTTAATGTCTTGATTATTATTTTTAGTAATTCTTCAGAATTCGTTCGTCACAGCAATTAGTCGATCAACTTTGTCTGTGTTCTTAGAGTGAAATCCCGGAAGGATTTTTAGTAAGCACAATACAGGAAGATCGCTAGCTTTTCTCCCTTACTGAGATTTGGAAAGGGAGCTCAACCCAAGTAACATGACTCCTTAGAGTAACGTAATGAGAACCACACTAATTAGAAAATGCTTGTTTGTATCTATTCTTGGTGGCTTAGCTGCCATTTTTCTGACGGTGGGTAATCCCGCCTTCGCCCAGCAACCGGCTGAAGAGGACGAAGACGTCCTCGTGATGTCCCCCTTCGTCATCGATGAATCCGGTGACTTGGGCTATACCGCCACCTCTACCCTGACCGGTAGCCGGCTCAATACCAGTC
>CAYQCG010000289.1:0-3625 GCA_964415925.1 uncultured Puniceicoccaceae bacterium
AGCTTGCATTGAAAGAATACCTGCCAACACTGCAGGGACGAAAACGCCGCAAGAACCGTAAAATAAATACAAGAAGAAAACACGTTTTAATATTGCTGGCATACCAATTGCCGCAGGCGAGGAAAAGGATGTTCATCTTAAGCTTTCGGAAACATATACAGGGGATGATTTAACGATTCCGATCAGAGTCATCCGTGCACGTAAATCGGGTCCAGTAGTATTTGTTACCGGAGGTATTCATGGAGATGAAATCAACGGTACGGGGATTGTTCATGACCTGTTGATCGGACCACCCTTAAAGATCAGAAAAGGCACTTTGATCCTGATTCCGTTGGTCAATGCGTTTGGTTTCGAAAGTCATGACCGTTACCTTCCCGACAGACGTGACCTCAACCGCAGTTTTCCTGGTTTTGCCACTGGAACTTTGGCTTCCCGAATAGCAAATACACTTATGCAGGAAGTTGTCCTGAAATGCGACTATGGAATCGACCTGCATTCTGCAGCTTCGCAGCGTACAAATTACCCGAACATCCGTGCCGACCTGAGTATTCCTGCAACCAGACGTATTGCTTTGGCATTCGGGTGCTCTCTCGTGGTTAATGGAAAGGGACCTGCGGGCTCACTCAGGCGAGAAGCCAATAATGCAGGTGTGCCCACGATTATCCTTGAAGCAGGCGAGCCCTGGAAGGTGGAGCCTTCAGTCCTGCAAATTGGTGTAACTGGAATCAGGAATGTGCTTAAAGAACTGGGGATGCTCGCGGGCCAGAAGAAAGAGCCTGCGTTCCAGGCACGAATACGTAGAACCCAATGGATACGATCTGAATGGGGTGGCATTCTGAAATTCCATGTTAGTGCCGGAGACCTTGTTGAGAACGGTCAACCGCTAGCCACATGCTATTCAATCACCGGAACTGAACTGGATATTCTTTCCAGTCCCACGGATGCGGTTGTCATGAGTATGACAACAATGCCGGCGGTGAAACCAGGTGAACCGATATTCCAACTAGCCATACCTGCTAGAAGAATCGCTCATGTCCGCAAAACAATAAAAGAAGCCAATGATGGGCTTCACCGGCGTCTGGTTCGTGATTTTGCAACGAACGTGGATGTTGTGGATATCGATGCCTAGGTAGCAGCTGCGCAACCTGCCAGCCATGAAGTCGTCCAGGCAGACAGCATGTTATATCCACTTGGCAGACCATCTATGTCAAGTATCTCACCTGCGAAATAGAGTCCTGGCGTTATCCTGCTTGCAAATGTCAGGGGGTCTGTTTCCGCAAGCTCGACACCTCCCGCTGTGACTGATTCAGGCTTATGCAGTTGGTAACCTTCCGTTACGAATCTGCACTGAGTTAACTGACCGATCAACGCCTGAAGTTTCCGCGGACTGACACGTCCCCACATGTCAGCAGGCTTAATTTTCGCTGCGACACACAAGTTTGTCCAAAGGTTCTCCGGAAGCTCAAAGGGGCAATATTGGAAAATGTATCTCTTAGAATACTCCCTCATGAAATGTTCAAAGGTGTTACCGAGACCGGATCGCTGGCTTTGCTTCAACCAGTTGAGCTGGATGTTGCAACGATAATCGATTTTTGCCAGATCACGGGCAATGCGAGCGCTCATTGCAGCAATGGCTGTCCCGCCGAGACCTTTTCCTGTAACTTCCACTGAACCTGCCTCAGAAATACCGTAGCCATCAATTGCTACCTCGACGCCCGATACCTTAGTTCCATGTAAATTCCGCAAGCGTGTGTCTTGCACCTTGAAACTCAGCAAAGATGGTACGGGCGTTACAATCGTATGTCCAAAATGTTGTGCGATACGGTAGCCCAGACCACCTTGACTTCCACCGGTTGCGATGACCATGCGATTGGCTTCCAATGCCTCACCCTCCTTGAACCAAACACGAAAGCCCTGGGTCGTTCTTGTTGCTTCACAGGCCACACGATTAGTCAGGTATTGAATATTGGAGGCATTGACAGCTTCCTCAAGACAGTCCGCCAAAGCACAAGCTCCATTTTCTACGATAACGGAATTGTCCTCTTCCTTCTTTAAGCGTAAGCCTTGCTGAGAAAACCAATCAATCACCTGCCGGGAAGCGAAGCGACTGAGAGGTCCAATCATGGCACTTGAACCATGAATATACCCATCGGCAAGCAACTCAGGATCTTCTTCTGATCGACTCAAAGCCAGGGATTGTCCTGCCGGAACACGCAATCCAGGTAATAGCTGTGAAGACCTTTCAACAATAGTAATACGGGCATAAGTATTCTTCTTCCGGGCGGATAAAGCTGCAAAACAGCCGGCCGGCCCGCCACCTATTACGAGAATCCTCATCTCTACTGACATGTACAAAATTTAATTCGCTTGCGGCTCATACGATCTATCATATCGCTTATAATTAAGATTTACCTTTAAATACAGTTTCCCCTTATAGTTATCATGGCATCTGTCCTTGTTGTTGAAGACGAATCCGTCTCTCAGAAAATCATCCAGAGTATTCTGGAAAAGAAAGAACACACTGTCCACATGTCCAGAACGGTAGCAGAGGCCCTGGATAAACTGGAAAAACACACATTAATTGATCTGGTAATCCTGGATAATGTCCTTCAAGGCGAGTATGGTTGGGATTTTTTAAGACGTGTTCGAAAAGACTTTGTTTTTCAGCACATGCCCGTGCTGGTCTACTCCGCAAGTTCAGACCGTAATTCAGTATTGAGATATCTACAACTGGGGGTTCAGAAAATTCTGGTCAAGCCCTACAATGTGAAAGATATCCAGGAAGAAATTGACCGTGCAATAAAGCAAGACTGGCGTGGAATGATATTTGAGCCTGTGGACTGGGTTTGTCAGCGACTCATCTTGTCGGAAGACGAATACTATAAAGCACTTGTTTCGTCGGCCAGGGAGGTAATAAAGCACGTAAATAATCTCAACCGGACAATAGCCCAACCGGGTAGTCGCGAATTTTCTGACCATATATCCGCATTGAACAGCAGTGCTCTGAATCTGGGAGTATCGATTCTGGAAAATGCTGCTGATTTAATCAGTGAAACAGCTGATGAAGGCAAGCTTGAGCAAAGTATCTACTACATCAACCGATTAATCCCGACCGCCCGGTTGATGCATCACAGGGCTTTAAATCATTTCGGGATGTCCTCGGATCAAAGTGAATTTCCCGATGATATATTTGCTCCGAAAGCAGTATTGCCGGAAAAGCCAACGCGACCGCCACTGGAATCCGCCTACCAAAACCAGCGTGCCCGTGACCAGTTGCAACATGTATTAGAGGGACCCTTCTACACATATGCACCTGCTCTTACATCACTTGCGAAGAGGGAAATATCAAGCCGGGACGAGACACTTACGGCTATGACGGGCAATAATTGCTCAAAGCCATTGCAACATTATCGTGAATCACTTGCTGATATACTTGAAATCACCCCTAAAGAGGAAGACAACCTGGCAGGCCGTATCTCAAAAAACTCCGGGCTGGATGAAAGGCTAATAGCTGTGGCACAGTTAACCAGAGAGAGCACCACGAGACCGATTAGCCTGAGAGAAGCCGTCAAGCAGATTGGCATTATTCCTACAACTGGCATTCTTGCGACCCGGCACTGGCTTG
>CAYQCG010000290.1:0-3612 GCA_964415925.1 uncultured Puniceicoccaceae bacterium
TATCCAGTCATGACCGGAGGTGGACTTCTTCTCGTCGCAACCGCATCAAGCCTCTTTTACAAGGAAGTGGTTTCGGCCGACAGGATAATCGGCATGCTATTAATTGGCATAGGGACTGTAATTATGTTTCGTCACACGCTTACTGCGCCTGGCTCGTAATTCACCATTTGTTTTTCCACATCATCGATTCGACAGGGTAGGGTGTCCGATCGGTGTATTTGGCATTTTTTTTTGATGAGTAGGGATTCGCTACCTCGCCTTCCACTTTAAAATAGATCAGTTGCGCGATCGGCATGCCAGAGTATACCCGGACCGGCTGATGGACGGATATCTCCAGCGTCCAGTGATTGCAGAAACCGACATCACCCTTGCCCGCTGTAGCGTGTATATCGATCCCTAATCGGCCTACGCTTGATTTACCCTCCAGGAATGGCACGTGCCTGTGTGTTTCTGTGTATTCCCTGGTCACGCCTAGGTAAGTCCGCTGTGGCAGTAAGACGTGACCGTTCTCCGGAATATCAAAACGCCTGACAGTGTTATGCGCTTTGGCATCGAGAACAGAGTCTTCATAAACTGCCAGAGTGGGCCCCAGATGCACGTCATAGCTGTTGCTTCCAAGAGCGTCCTGATCATATGGATCGATCAGTATTTCTCCTGCTTCGATGGCCTTCAGAATTGCCGTATCAGAGAGAATCATGTCCAGCGAAGCTAGATTCCCGAACAACTAAGTCAAACCCTGTGATTTGGACACAAGGTTTGCGTGCATTATGGATATTTTAGAACTCCGGATTCTAGAATTGTAGCGTTATGCCGGTCTCCACACCTGCTCCCGGCAGGGGCGCCGTATCACGGAGGAATGAGGTGTGAACGAATGCCCGCTCATTGGCCAGGTTGGTACCCCTGATATATAGCTCCAGATCTACTGCATCTGAGTAAATGTGATAACTGCCTGACAACTCGACAAGGGTGTAACCGCTTGTGGATTCTTCATCAGGGGCGGTCTTGTTTTGTTTGCCGGTCTGATTAACTTCCATAGTAAAACGAAAGTTTTCATAATTCAATGTTGCACCAACACCCAAGTGCCAGGGCGGCGTACGCGGTAGAAATGTATCGTTGGTCGCATTACGTGCCCGTATCATGTCCGCGTAAGAGTTCACCGTAAGGCTCAGTCGGTCATCCTCATAGGCCAGCCATTGGACTTCAGCTTCTATGCCGTAGAACCGTGCTGTCACATCACGGTAGATTCGCTCAGCGAGAAATATTTCCTCTTCCTCTTCTTCCTCATGTTCTTCTTCTCCTTCGTGCTCGTGTCCGAATTCGATCTCATTACCTGTATCGGTTAGAAAGATATAGTCAGCGAAGCTCGTGTAAAAAATAGACACTTGACCTGTGACATTACCTGCCGTGCGGCGAATGAGTCCCTCGATTCCCAGTGCTTTCTCTTTGCTCAGGGAAGGATTGCCTACTTCGAATGCCCCAACCGCGAGGTGTGGCCCGTCGCTGTAGAGTTCAGCAGTTTCTGGAGGTCTTTGGGTGTAGTTGAGATTGCCGCCAACTGACCAGCCAGGAGATGGTCTGTAGATTACTCCCGTGCTTGCACTGATCGTGTAATCATCGCGATCATCAGCCCCCGTCAGTTGACGTAGAAAGGTCTCCAGACGTAAGCCTCCATTAACCGACAATTGATCGTTTATATCGTATTCCTCGATTACAAAGAAAGCCAACCTCTGGGAATCTTCATTCGTAATAGCAGGATTTCGGCTGGATTCTCCCGCGAAGAAATTTTCCTCACCACTGACGCTCAGGTCATCAAAATTCCCTTGAAAGCCAAATGCGCCGTGCCAGCGATCGGTTTCGTGGATAAAGGCTAGCCGGGTCTCTATGCCTTCCCGCAAGAATGTCGCAGCTATCTCTCCGCTCGACTCGATTTCACTATGTTCATAGTCACCATAGGCCAGTTGCAACTCTATGTTCGAAAGCCATTCGAGGCCCTCAGGCGCGAATGCCGCTCTGGATTCTACACGGTTCCTCTTTAAATCGATAGTCGGTGCTTCTTCGTTTGGGACGCCGTAATTGGTTTCAAACCTCGAATAGGCCATACCTGCATGACCGTTTTCAAAGATATAAGAACCGCCAAAGCCTGCACTCCAGGTCTCTGACTGACTGTTCATAACAACATCCGTTAGATCGCCCTCAGGTAGCCTGAAATTCGGGACGCTGTAGTTGTCTGTATTCCGGTAAGTACCATTTGCCTGGAATACAAATCCATCCTTTCCCGCAAATGAGACTGCCCCCAGGTTCCATCCGTCATTCACACTGGAATACCCGAAACGTGCAGTGCCTTCGTATTGGTCGCTTATCAAAGTCCTGGGTACATTCCGGTCAATCGCATTGACTACCCCGCCAATCGCATTCGCCCCGTAAAGAAGGGCAGAGGAGCCGCGTAATACCTCAATTCGGTCGATTAAGAGTGGGTCAACTGCAACCGCATGATCAACCGAAGCCGCTGATACATCAAATGTATCCAGGCCGTTTCTCAATACCCGTATACGCAATCCATCCAGTCCGCGAATGACCGGGCGGCTTGCATTGGGTCCATAAAATGTTTGGGAGATTCCAGGTTTGTTTGAAAGCGTCTCTCCGAGTGTCTGGCTTTTGCTCTCTTCCAGTGTATCGCCCTCATAAACACTCCAGGCTTGAGTAATATCCTCAAGCTCCGGAATCAGGGGAGATGATTGTACCGTCACGGGCGACATTTCTATGATTTGCCCACGGCTTGATGTTTCCTGTGCTAATAATGAACTGCCTGCTGTTGCAAGGCATAAAAAATATGTATATTTCATTATAATTAAGTAGATGGTTTGCAGCTGTGCGATAGCTATGGCCTATAAGTGTATCCACGAAGTAAGTCTGCGACTTACGTATAGTTCATCAGACCATCCGGAAATCGGATAATCGGTCTTATGCTATTTGTGACTCTGGAGGCGCTCTGGCTCCTGGACAGAATGGAGTCCATGCCGCCCACTGCCTTTCCTCTCGTGTAACCGATTGCTCAACCGGAACGAACGGCTCAACACTGACGACGAAATTCCCCTGTAATATAATGCCGAGGGAAAAAAGCGACACCGGGCAAGAACTGTCATCATGAGCTTCTGATGGTGGCTCCTCTGAATCAGTGCAGGGATGCCCATGCCCGCAGGATGAAGCCGCTTCAGTATGAAAAACCCAATTATGCAGTTCTGGTGATACCGAAGTAACCGATAGCAGGCAGACATGCAGAACACACATCCACGCCAAACAATTTCTATTTGTCTTCGATAGGTTCACCTGTATCAATTCAAACCATTCCTCAATTTCCTTGATGGCAATAGTTGATTTAAAATAATTTGCTCCTTTTATCTATGGCTTGCTGCAATTACGGTTTACTTCAATCTGGTTTAATATGACACAAAAGTTACCCCCTCTATGTTTGTGTGCGACAATAGCCTTATCGACGATTGTCGCTGCCGAAGATGATTTTAGCTGGCTGCTGGCCGAAGCTCGTCGCCAGCTGGAGGGGTGCCGCATGGAAAGCGCCTCTGGCTTCATTCTGTATACCCCGGATGGCATAGG
>CAYQCG010000291.1:0-3596 GCA_964415925.1 uncultured Puniceicoccaceae bacterium
GTCCGTGTTATTGTGACTGATACTGGTGTAGGTATCCGGGAAGAGCATTTGAACTAGATTTTTGAAGCATTCTCACTGGCGGATGAAAGCACTTCCCGTGAGTTTGGCGGTACCGGCCTGGGGCTGACCATTTCCCGCAACATCATTGAAGCAATGGGTGGAACCCTTGATGTGGCCTGTGAATATGGCAAGGGTAGTACCTTTACAATTGATCTGGATCCGCGTCGCCGTCGACTCAAGGATGACTTTCCTGATGCTGCCGCAGAGATCCTGAAGGATAAGCAACCCTCAGATGAAGACACCGAACCTGCCCTTTCGGCCGAACAGATTCTTGGAGATTTAGCGGCCAAGGAAGCGAAACCTCAGCCAAAGCCCAAACGTGATCGTGACGCCGAAAAGGTGTCTATAACCGTAAAAACAAAACATCCTTTTGCGGAAACCACTGAACCCACCGGCACTCTTTCCGCTTTAAGGCGGGTTCTGCCCGTCGAGGCAGGCAAGAGGATTTTGATTATCGATGATGATCCGGATGCGCGCGAGTTTATTGGACAATACTTAACCGATTTAGGTGCCAAATACGAGGAATGCGGTGATCCCACAGAGGCACTGGACAAAGCCCGTAGCTACAAACCCGATCTCATCACTCTGGATATCATGATGCCGCAGGTGAATGGATGGGAAGTCCTCGGTCGTCTTAAAAACGATGCGGAACTCTCTAAAATTCCCGTTGTGATTGTAAGTATGGTGGCGGATCGTAATAAGGCCGTTTCATTGGGTGCTCTGGACGCACTTAGTAAGCCGGTTGAGCGTGATGACTTTCTGGCCTGTGCTCGGAGAGCCTTGAATTCAGACCGTGTCGAAGGACGTAAAATCCTCGTTGTGGATGATTTCGTCCAATACCAGACAGTTATGAAACTTTGGCTTGATGAGGAATCCAACGATATCCGTACAGCAAGCAACGGTGAGGAAGCATTGAAAGTTCTTGAGGACTTTACGCCGGAAGTAATTTTCCTCGATCTGATGATGCCCATAATGGACGGTATGGAGTTTCTCCAGGAACTGCGCTCCGACGAACGCTGGGCCAGCATTCCCGTTATTGTCATTACCGGTAAAAACCTTTCCCGCAAAGACCGTGAAATGCTCAATAAACAGGCTAGCCAAGTTTTAACTAAAGCTGAAGCTCTTCGCACCGTTTCATAATAGTAGAGCATTCACATCTTCAACCGACAGCTGTATTTTCCCTACCACCATGACTAAAGGCCCTCGCAGGGATCAATTACTCTCAATGACGATCCTCGTAGTTGACGACTTGGAGGATAATCGCGACCTGATTGTGGCACTTCTCGAAGATGTCTCTTATGATAATATACTCGAAGCAACTGACGGTGCTGAGGCTATTAAAATTCTCGAGTCAAATGAAACAATAGACCTTGTATTACTCGACGTTAATATGCCCAGGGTAAACGGTTATGAGGTTCTGAAGTTCATTAAAACACACGACAAATTGAGTGACATCGGCGTCATCATGATCAGTGCGCTTGATGAACTGCAAAGCACCATCCGCTGCATCGAATACGGGGCCGATGACTACCTGACAAAACCCGTCGAGGAAGCACTCTTATATGCACGCGTCCAATCCAGCCTCGAACGGAAATATCTGCATGACCGCGAAAAGGATTTGCTTGCAGAAGTTCAGCGTGAAAGGGAGAAGTCGGATGCTGTATTATATAATGTTATTCCCGAAGCTGTTGCACAGCGCCTGAAAAGAGGTGAGCAGAATATCGCGGAAATGATAGTTGAATCCACCGTCGTGTTTACAGACCTGGTTGGTTTTACGCGCTTGTCTTCCAGAATCCCTCCTCCCGATTTAGTCTATATTTTAAACAGTCTTTTCAGGAAATACGATGAGCTCACGGCTAAACATAATCTTGAAAAAATAAAAACGATTGGCGACGCTTTCCTCGCGGTTGGTGGAATACCGCCTAATACTGAGAATCATGCCAGGAATTGCGTTGAATTCGCCCTTGATGTGTTTGATGCTACCAGGGAATTCAATGAGCGATACAATGCAAAGGATTTTGAATGCAATCTTGAGGTTAGGGCAGGGCTTTGCAGCGGCTCTATCGTCACTGGTGTGATCGGACACACTCGCTTCAGCTATGACCTGTGGGGCGATACCGTGAATGTAGCCTCACGCATGGAAGAATTGGGTGTCCCCGGTAAAATCCATATGACAGAAAGCACTTATTATCTGTTGAATGGTGAGTATGAATGTGTCTCTCTTGAGAATCTGGATGTAAAAGGTAAAGGAACAATGAAAACCTGGCTCCTCGATCCGGCAGTTATACGACCCGCTGTTCTCTAGTTTATCTTGCCAGAACCACACTAGTATGTATATTGCATTAGCAATTATCATACATGTCTTTTTCATCCTGAGATACTTCCAACATAAATTTCAAACAGTTGGTAAATCTGCTTGATCCTGGAGTTACCTCGATGGTCAGCAGGGAATGGGCAATTCGTTTTCGCGTATTCCCTTGTTTTATAGAATCAGATAAGCTTACCACTCTTACCTGTCAGGACTCACACAAGTCAGCTTTGGACGTTCTTTGTCAATTGAGTGGCCTGTCTATCAAGGAAGTGGTTGTTGATCGTGATTTTTTGCTTAACATGATCTTTGAATCCCGAAAACGACCTGCGCTGAAGGCTTCAATGGCTTTAACTGCTTCAAATGCTAAGCCATTCAGGCAAACTGAACCGGATTCAACCGTGTGGGTAGAACGCATTTTGCACAAATCCAGGGACTTGAGGGCAACCGATATTCATTTGGAACCTGAAAATCCGGGTCTGAAAATACGATACCGCATACAAGGAACACTTCAGGAATACTATTCTTTGAAGCCGTCAGAAGGCAAAGCGATAATACAAAGTTTCAAGTTAATCTCAGGTATGAGTATTGATGAGTATAGGTGTCCACAGGATGGCAGGTTTACATGGGTCTCGGGGCACACGGCATACGATTTGCGCGCATCATCGCTCCCTTCGACAAAAGGTGAATGCTTGGCGCTCCGTGTTCATGATACTCAAGCCTCTCCTCACACGATTGAGCAATTGGGCTTATTGAACTGGCAAGAAGAAGTGTTAGTCCGCAACTCTCTGAATACCGGAGGTATGCTGGTAATTGCTGGCCCTACAGGCAGTGGTAAGACAACAACCCTCTACGCCTTACTAAATAGATATGATCCTGCAGAAAGCAGGATTGTTACGATCGAGGATCCTGTCGAAAGATACCTGGAAGGGGTCACACAAATTGCCCTGCAGCCAAATAAGGACATCACCTTCGCTACAGCTTTACGGGGATTACTGAGGCAATCTCCTAATGTAATCATGGTGGGTGAAGTCAGGGATCAGGAAACCGCTGGCATTGCCTTGCAAGCAGCTTCAACCGGTCACACAGTATTAACTTCATTGCATAGTAATAATGCGATTACCAGCGTTGCACGACTGGTGGATCTGGGTTGCAATAGACAATATATCGCATCTTCAACAAAATTGATTGCCGGTCAGCGATTGGTTAAAAAACTCTGCCGATTCTG
>CAYQCG010000292.1:0-3595 GCA_964415925.1 uncultured Puniceicoccaceae bacterium
GCTTTCAACAATCCGGTTTTAGAGTGGCTGACAATTATCTTTATGATCCTTGGTGGAACCAGTTTTGTTGTTCTACTGCGATGTGTTAAGGGCAATTTGCGAGAGATAAGGCGCTCTACCGAAGTCAAAAGCTATTACCTGCTGCTGTTCATCTGCACGGCTCTGGTTTTCATCTTCATCACATTGGAAGATTATGATTCGTGGGAAAACCAGTTCAGACATGCAGCTTTCCAGGTTGTCTCAATCATGACCAGCACAGGGTATACGACAGCTGACTACGACCAGTGGCTGCCGGTCACTCATATTATACTACTTTCTATAATGGCAATCGGCGGATGTTCAGGATCTACAAGCGGCGGAGTCAAAGTATTTCGCTTCGTGATCGGACTGAAGGTAGGACTCCTGTCGATCGAAAAATCGTTTCGCTCAAGGGTAGTCAGGACAATTTCGGCTAATGGCAGGAAACTCCAGGATTCCACATTACATGATGTGACCGTGTTCATAACTCTGGTAGTATGTCTGAGCTTCTTCAGCTTCCTCATACTGGCCACACTCCAGCCAAACATCAGTTTGGAAGGTGTTATGTCTATCATGTGGTCAACCCTCTTTAACATAGGTCCGGGCCTGGCTGAGATCGGACCAACCGAACACTACGGGGGTCTGCATGATACGACGAAGTTGTATTTATGTTTCCTGATGATTGCCGGCCGTGTAGAGCTGTATGCCATACTGGCACTCTTCGCATCTACTCTTTGGAAACATTACTAATCCGCGCTAATCTTCATCTCCGTCTTCACCGATAGCCTCTACCGGGCAACCCTCAAGGGCTTCCATGCATTCGTCGACCCCTTCCTCAGTCTCTGGCTGCTTGTAAACATATGAATAACCGCCTTCATCGTTTCGTTTGAAATAGTCAGGTGCGGTTTCACGGCATAAGTCACAGTCAATGCATTGCTCATCAACATAAAACTTGCCAACGATGTTCTCAGGCCATTTGTCACTTTTATCTGCCATAATATTAGGATAGCATGAAATAAGCTATTCGAAAGATAGAAACTCCTCAAAAAATATTTAAAACTGCTTATGTCAAGCGTAGCAGGAACCGACACTTGCCAAAAACATACAGATGGAACATAGTAGAATGCTCACAGCCCAAATTCAGACTGATGTGTTGACTGACTGTCAAATAATACCAAATGGCTTTATACGATCGTAATTATATGCGCTTTGAGCCCCGGAAATCGGGCTGGAGTATGCTGGGATGGCTATTGGCCATTAATCTGGGCGTATTCCTTATCCAAAGTCTCGTCACGATAACAGCGCAACAGGACTTTCTGGCAGAATATCTGGCTCTCAATGGTGACCGGCTTCTTGAAGGATATGTCTGGTCGCTTTTAACTTACAGTATACTGCATGCGGTCTCCAATCCACTGCATATCATCATGAACATGCTTGGCTTGTTTCTGATCGGCAGGATTGTCCAACAAGACATAGGCGAACAAAAGCTCTTGGCTTTGTATCTTTTCACAGCACTTACCGGCGCTTTACTTTTCCTGAGCCTCAACCTCACGGATGGTGGATATCTAATCGGGGCTTCAGCGGCAGTTCTGGGAATCCTGACAATTTACTGCCTGATGCATATGGAAGAGCAGATAACATTGCTGCTCTTCTTCGTTCTACCAGTCACACTGAAACCGAAGTATGTCCTGTGGGGATTACTCGGGATTGAATTACTTCGATTGATTTCAGAACTACAGGGAACTACCTATGTGTCGGCGAGTGCTCATCTGGGCGGCATGCTGGGAGCTTACATTTTCTACAAACATCTACTGCATCGTGACAGTTGGTTTGAAACGCCTAAGCGTAAACGCCCTACACGGGAATCTGGTCGCCGACGCAAAAAGCGCAGTAAGGTCGCAGCTTCTCTAGATAAACCACGTTTTACCGTTAATCTGAGCAGCCGTCGTGAACTTCGGTCTGAAGTCGATCGGATTCTGGACAAAATTAACGCCCAGGGATTCGGATCTTTAAGCGAGGAAGAAAAGCGTACGCTTGATCAGGCACGCGATATACTTAGTAAATAATTTTGATGGTAAGCTCCATATTGAGCGAGGAATTCTGGTCCGACTGGCAGAAAGCAAGTGCAGAAAAAAATCTGGAATACTGGTTGCCGGAAGCGCGTGACCGCCAATTAGTTGAGCGATTGATCAACTTTTGCCCGGTTTACCGGCAAACGCTACTGCTACATCCAGAACTGTTGGAGTGGCTAAACCGGTCTGATAACCGAGAACAGTCTTTTCGGTATAGCGCACTGAAAAACGAGTGGAAGCTTCTGGAACCAGTCAATGCGGCTAGCGAAGAAGATTGGCTTAGAGCACTGCAGCTTTACCGAAGGGCAATCTGCATGCGGATAGCTTATCGTGAACTCAATGATTTCGCCCAAGTGGAGGAATCTTTGCGTGAATTAACCCAGTTGGCCGAATTTTGTGTAAAAGTGCTGGCCAACAAGGTATATGATAAGTGGATAGGACGTTTGGGTAAACCTACCCTGCAGGATTCAGAAAAAGAATGTCCCTTTGCAATTCTGGCACTTGGTAAACTGGGAGGACAGGAACTCAATTTCTGTTCAGATCTGGATCTTGTTTTTGTCTACGAAGGTTCCGGTATATGTATAAAAAATGCTCGAAAAACGCAGGTTACCAACAGTGAATTTTTCAACCGCTTCTTTCGTGACTTCTCGGGCTTACTGCAAAAGCGAAGCCCTGAAGGCTTTGTCTACAACATAGACCTGAGGTTGAGGCCGGAAGGTGAAAGCGGCCCGATAGCCCGAACACTGGCCGCAATGGAGCATTATTATTTCGCTGCCGGACAGAGCTGGGAGCGTCTGGCCTGGTTGCGGGCAAGGTGCGTTGCGGGAGCAAAAGATCTTGCGGGCGAGCTCTTTGACACACTGCATACCTTCCGTTATCCAAGAAATCCACCTCCGTCTCTTATCACTGAAGTAGCAGGAACGAAATTGAGAATTGAAAAGGAGAGCGGTTCTGAGGCTTCTCTGAAGAATGATATCAAGAACGGGCCCGGAGGCATCAGGGAGATAGAATTCTTTACTCAAACACTTCAACTCTTGAATGCAGGCCGGAATCCTTTTCTGCAAACCCATGCGACCCTTGATGCATTGGAAAGAATTGAGCGGTATGGAATTGTAGATACAGAAGAAGCACAATTCCTCGCCAGCACCTACCGGTTTTACAGGGCGATTGAAAATCGAATTCAGATGCGGGAAGAAAAGCAAACCCATCGCCTTCCAAAATCCCAAGCCAACTGGCAAGCATTGGCGGAAAGTCTACATTACGATGATTTTAGAAAATTTCAGGACAAGCTTGATAGTCTACGTCATCGCGTCACAGAAATATATCAAAGTCTCTTTCAAACCAAAGACCAGGAAGAAGAAATCCAGGAGTGGATAGTATTTTTTACAGAAGAAAAAGCTTCCGACCGGATTAGGAAATCAGTCAATCAGTGGTTCAATGTAGATCCTGTAAGAGCATTACCCAGCTTAAGGACTTTCATAATGGGCGGCCCAAATCGCCACCTC
>CAYQCG010000293.1:0-3592 GCA_964415925.1 uncultured Puniceicoccaceae bacterium
ACCTGCCAGGTTTGTCGATATATTGGAGTAGAAGAATAATTGAGTGAGAGATTATCAACCTCAACGTCCACAGCTATGACCCATAACTTCAGTAACTCTCATATTTTGGCTGCCTTTTACTGTGTAATTGCACTGACATCAAAGTCCAATGCTGATTTATCCGTTGGATATAATGATGAAGGTTTAGCCTCAATTAACTATAATGATATCGAGTTTTATATTGGGCCGGGCAATCTGGAAGACCGTCCCTATATTGATATGGAGGATGGTCTAGGTGGTTATACCCGTATCGTTAATTCGAATTCACCAATAGAACCGCCGACTGGAACCGGAAGTGATATTACAAAAGTTTATCCAAATGGTGTTACAATTAGGTTTCAGGGAAGTCAGGTTGAAAATACGCTAACTTTAACGTGGAGTTATTCGAATTCAGTAGATAATCCAAGGGCGATCAAGCCATTTTATCGTCTTATGGTAATGAAACTCAGTGGCTACGCAGATGTAAATTATAATGAGTTTTTGCTTGGGTTTAATATATCGCTGGAGACACCTCCGCTATGCGAGTTTCTTTTTGCTGACTTTAGTATGACATTGACTAGCCAGAATAATTCACCTGGTGCAAAACTCCTGCTCAAGCGATTAAACCCACTCATACAAGGGGTCGATTCATTCCCATCACAAATCAATAATTTCACGACAGGAGATATTCCATTTATATTCTTGGTGGATTTCGAAGAGGATAATTTAATCCAGCCTGGCGAAACGAAAACGGTAAACTTAAAAATCACATTTTCTGATACAGAAGAAGAACTGGAAGAGGTGCGGGCTGAAGCAATCGAGCAATTTCAATTAACACTGCCGGAACCATTCAATTGGTCGGACCGCCGTCCCATCGCGACAGAGTTCTTAACTGCTGCAGGTAAAATTAATGAGTGGCTGATGAATCCACGCGGTTGGCTAAACGACCCGAATCTGGATATTACCACTGAGCAGGGCAAATTAGAGTTCAAGACACGAATATTTGAGAGAGCACAGGCTAATATAACAAGGATGCACGAGGTCGATGCACAAGGCATCATTGTATGGGATATTGAGGGACAGCCTAATCCGCATCCAATCAGTTATGTCGGTGACCCGCGGGCAATTTCTTTTGCCCCTGAAATGGATGCTATTGCGGATGAATATTTTGATTTGTATAAGAATGAGGGTTTTAAAATCGGTGTTACAATACGCCCAGGCACTTATCAACTAGCACCTGATAGTATTTGGTCTCATAGTGTTATTCGGTCAAGCGACCTTGAGGTTCAGGCTCAAAACCTGATTGATAAGATAGAGTATGCTGTTAACCGCTGGGGGGCGGAGATCTTTTATATTGATAGCTGGGAATCTATTAATACGAAAGCTTTACTATCCATTCGTGAGGCATTCCCGAACATATTGCTCGTTCCTGAGTGGTCCAATACCGATGCCTATGCACAGACAGCTCCCTACAAAACTCCCTTATTACATAAACAGCTCTATACACCTGACACTGTCCGTGCACAAAACGCGGGTGCATTTAGCTTAATTACGGCACCCGATACACCCAAATCAATATTAAGATATGACGAGTTGTTGGAGAATTTACAAAAGGGAGATGCCTTTTTATTTCGTCCTTGGTTTGACTCGGAAGATTGGCTTCTTACAGATCGACTTTATACAGAAGCACAATTTAGTGCACAACACCCTGAGCTAAACAGTGCAAGTGTAGAAGATCTTTTGCTGGCATTAGATTCAGTTGACCCAGCTGAAGTTTATCGTGCGGTTGAAGAATTAAGCAAGATTGAGGGCAACCAGACTGTTCTGGACAGGTTACTACAAGTATTCGAGACAAATTCAGATACTACTAATTCTGCAGAAGACTGGGCTATTGCCCGACTGGCGTGTAAAGCCCTTGGTAGGCCCGGTAATTCTTCTGCTATCAATGCTTTGAAGTTGGCAGCCAAAGCGTCACCTAACCTGATATTTAATGAGTGGGCCAAGTATCATGAGTGGTTTGCCATGGAGGCTCTGTCAAAAATTGGTGGTAACGATGTGAATGCCTTCCTCAATGATATCATTCAAAATGACATCAGTTATCGATCGGAATATGCTTTTGCAGCATTTTCCAAAGGGGATAGCGAGGATATCGAAGGCATTCTTGTTGACGAGATTGTCACCGGTGAAACAACTGAAGAAAGGGCTGCGGCTGCTTTTGAACTAGCCGTAATTAATACAGAAGAAAGTAAACAAGCCTTAATCAACGCGTTGTTTGATCCAGAACCAACAGTAGTTAAAGCCGCACTAGAGGCATTAAAGAACTTTGATTTAGACAGAACAGCATTAGCGGGTCTTTATCAGTCACGTTTAACCCTTGAATTTTTCTTTGAAGATCTTGTGGCTGACAAGATGATCTGGCAAATAACCGGGCGTCTGCCTTTCGAAAATTCGAATTGGGATGACCGATGGGTAGAAATAATTAACGATTTTGATATCCATGCCCTTGACCTGCTTTCCTGGTGGAAACATATTCCAAGGCAGAGCTATGGTGGTTACCGCTGGACGGGTCAGGCATTTGGAAACGAGCCTGGCATCGGCTGGATCTATGACGCCTACTGGCCATATCTCTTTGTTGTCTCTGGTTATCGTACTCAGTGGATATGGATTTATGAAATTGAGACAGCAACCCCGCAAAATTTCTATGCATACAGTTATAAAGAAGGTTCATGGATTCTGATGCGTGGTGACTTGGGTTATTATTATATATATAGAGATAACAATACTGGTATCTGGCGCAAATTACATAATTAGGTGCATTAAATATCATCAATTATATCTATCATTGTCATTCCCTCACCGCTGGTAAAGTACTCCCGTGAGATTTATTATGACTTTCATAAGATTATTCATCCATTAAGACAGGAACGGATTTATTTTTTGCGCTAGCATAGATCTGGTTAATCAAAGCAACAGGTTTACGAGCCTCAATACCGGATATTTCAGGCAACCTATCGTCACGTATCGCACAGATAACATCCTGAAAATTCAGGCGATGTCCCTCAGTATTGATCGCTTTTGGGTCTTTGCCTCCTTGCGCAGCGTTATTTGACCCTATCATCAGGCAGTCTCGGATTTCAGAATCCATCGCTTCTTCGTTCTTGAACTCCCAGTTACGGAAGCGGTCATCAGTCATGACAACGCTGCCTTTTTCTCCACATATGTGAATCTCAGCAGGGAAGCCGTTTTCTGACCAGCAACTGGTAGAGCCTTCTATCGTGCCGCGCGCACCTGAAGAGAACTCAAGTGAGGCGACCGCCGTATCTTCTACTTCAATCTCATGATGGGTCAGGGTCCCCATTGTAGCTGAAAGCATTTTTACTGGACCTGCCAATGTCAGTAGTTGATCGATGGTGTGAATCGACTGGTTCATCAGAGCGCCACCACCATCCAGGTCCCATGTTCCGCGCCAGTTTGCAGAAGCATAGTAGGCGTCATCCCGATACCACTTGATGTAAGCGCTAGCCAGTGAGATTCTCCCAAAACAATCGCTAAGCACAGCTGACTGCAGATGCCG
>CAYQCG010000294.1:0-3590 GCA_964415925.1 uncultured Puniceicoccaceae bacterium
AAAGGCCCTGGATACAGCGAACCGTATGTCTCTTGATTGCGTTGCACTGCTGGGCAAAGGTGGAGGAGAGGCGCTTGGCAAGGCAACTCATGAAATTGTTGTTCCAAGCAACAGTACCGCTGTGGTCCAGGAAATTCATCTCTTTCTGGTACACTTCTTCTGCGAGAATATTGAAACATATTATACGGGTTAGAGTACTCATTTCTTAGAATACACGTGGATGGCACCTCATAAAAGAGGTATTCTTGTTTTCGCTCCCAACGATGTTGGTGGAATTGCTGAGCATATTCATTACCAGATAGAGGCACTTATCGCCGAGGGAGAAACGGTGCATGTCCTGACTACTCCCAGCTTCCTTGATAAACGTAATTTGCCATACGATTGCATCAGAATACTGATGCGCTCAAATATTAGTAAAAGCCGATTGGTCAGGTCTCTTGCCATGTTGGTAACGTCTGTTTATAACAATTGCTTGTTGGCTTTCTGGATATTGAGAAAAAGGCCCCGCCTGGTATTCATTGACAGCTTCGTGGAATACTTTTCACCGTTTTGGATCTGGCCACACATCCTGCTCAGCAAGCTTACTAAAACGGATTATGCCACAAACCTGCATGATCCTGTCAGAGATTATGTCGTAGGCCCGGAATGGTGGCATAAACTGTCTATTAAACTGGCCTATATTCCATACTCTTTTGTACTCGTTCATCAAAGACTTGAAGAAACCAATCCTGTGCCTCATGGCATCCGCATTCTCGAAGTTCCGGTCGGTGTATACAATGTCCAGAATGCCGATGTATCTGCTGACGGCTTAAGGATGCAGTGCGGTGCCAGGGAGAATCAAAAGATTTTTCTTTCATTTGGTTTTATACGCGACGGAAAAAATCTCGACCTGTTCATACGCGCTATGTCCGAAAAACCTGATGTTTTCCTCATGATTGTTGGGCGCAATCAGAGCACTAAGGATAAACCGGTGGATTACTACAAAAGTCTTGCCAGGGATATCGGTGTTGCCGATCGCGTCTTCTTTGACGATACTTTCGTTCCCGATGATAAAATAGCATCTTATTTCGCCGCTACGGATTATATATTGCTGACTTATAACGGTGCTTTTCACTCACAAAGTGGTGTGATCAATATTGCAGCTCGCTTTCGCAAGCCTGTTATGGCTTCCTCCGGCTCCAGCCCCCTGAAAGATGTTGTGATCAATTACAGACTCGGTGTTTTTGTTGAACCCGACTCCCTCTTCGCAATTGAAGAGGGCCTTGAAAAAATCATAACAGACGGTGAATCGTTGGATTCCGATTGGGATGGCTACTTTTCCTATGCTTCATGGAAAACAAACGTTCGAACTCTCTTGAATGCTCTGGATGATTCCAAAGAAAACTAAATTGCCCTGATGAAAACAATACGATCCAAGGCGCCATTACGTCTAGGCTTGGCGGGTGGCGGTAGCGACGTTTCGCCTTATTGTGACATTTACGGCGGCTATGTCCTTAATGCCACCATTAACATGTATGCTCATTGTACCCTCATCCCGACGAATGACTCCACAATAGAGTTCGAGGCGCTTGATCGGGAAGTAAGGGAACGTTATGATCTGAATGTCAGCATCGATATGCAAGAAGGCCTCAGCTTGCACAAGGCAGTTTATTTACATGTTATTAAGAACTACAATGATGGGAAGCCTCTCTCTCATAAAGTGATTACCTACAGTGATGCTCCTCCGGGTTCTGGCCTGGGATCATCATCAACATTGGTTGTCGCCATACTTCAGGCTTATGTTGAGTGGCTCAACCTCCCTTTGGGTGAATATGACGTCGCCTATCTCGCCTTTGTCATTGAGCGTATCGAACTTGGACAGCAGGGTGGGCGACAGGACCAGTATGCAGCCGCATTCGGCGGATTCAATTTCATGGAATTCTACAAGGACAACCGCGTCATTGTTAATCCACTACGGGTTCGTGATCACGTGATCCAGGAAATGGAAACTGCAATGGTCCTCTATTATACAAACGTCTCCCGCTATTCTTCGGATATCATTAAAGAACAGGTTAAACATATTGAGGACAAGGACTCGGACGCAGTGGAATCGACCCATAAACTCAAGCAGGGTGCCCTTGAATACAAGGAAGCGCTCCTCAAGTGACAATTAAACAAAATTGCTGAGTCTATGCAGTTGGCCTGGGAGGCGAAGAAGCGAATCGCCAGTCATATTACCAGTCCTGAGATCGAACAGGCCTTCGAAACCGCTATGGCT
This sequence comes from uncultured Puniceicoccaceae bacterium, assembly GCA_964415925.1. GTDB lineage: Bacteria > Verrucomicrobiota > Verrucomicrobiia > Opitutales > Oceanipulchritudinaceae > CAYQCG01. The sequence continues at coordinate 2,258 of CAYQCG010000294.1, forward strand.
AATGGCGCTTATGCCGGGAAAGTATCCGGTGCAGGTGGTGGAGGATTTATTGTCTTTTTTGTCAGCCCACTGAAAAAACTGCAGGTCCTCAGGACTCTCGGTCAATTGGGGGGGCGTGTAATGCCCTTCCAGTTTACCGCTTCAGGAGCATGTTCATGGAAGGGCGTATTCAAAAGTTAATGCCAACACAGGCAGTTATTCTCGCAGGTGGCTTAGGAACCCGTTTGGGTGACCTGACCCGGGATATGCCGAAACCCCTTTTGCCCGTCTCTGGTAAGCCCTTTTTGCAATACCTTTTATGGAATCTCGCACGTTACGGTTTTAGCAGAATTATATTGAGTATCGGTTACCGTGCGGATAAAATCATGGAAACTTTCAAAGATGGGACTTCTTTGGGCTTGGAAATTCAGTACGTTGTAGAAGAGGAACCACTGGGCACAGGCGGTGCCGTCCGGGAGTGCAGACACTTGCTCGATGACAGGTTTTTAGTCCTCAACGGAGACACCCTTTTTGACGTCGACTACCTGAATCTCTGCCTTGAACAACCAGCCAGTCAGGATTCTGCCATTATTGCCTTGAGAAAGACAGAGGACACCAGCCGATACGGGATTGTAGAGACAGATGGTTTACGCATCACTCAATTTGCCGAAAAGTCAGGTGAAGGTGAAGGTTGGATTAATGGTGGAATTTATTGCATGCACCGTACTCTAATCGACAATCTTCCGGACGGTAAATCCTCCCTGGAGAAAGATCTCTTTCCCTCACTCTTGAAAAAAGAAAGATTATACGGTATCAGATATAATGGTTACTTTATAGATATTGGTTTACCCCAGACATATACGGCTTCGCAAGTCGAGGTTCCCCAATGGCAGAAACGTCCGGTGGTATTTTTAGACCGGGATGGCGTTCTGAACAAAGATCATGACTACGTTCACCGCCCCGACCAGTTTGAATGGATTGACGGAGCCCCTGAGGCTATTCGTTTCCTGAATCAGTCGGGTTTTCTGGTTATTGTCATTACGAATCAGGCAGGTATTGGCAGGGGCTATTACACGGAAGAAAGCTTTCATGTATTCATGCAATGGATCCAGGATCAACTCAGGCAAAGAGGAGCGCATCTCGACGCTTACTACTTTTGCCCTTATCATGAGGAATACGGTATAGGTCAGTATAAGCAGGTTTCCAGGTTCCGGAAACCGGAACCGGGAATGCTCCTGCAGGCAATGGATGAATGGCCCATTACACCTTCGGGAAGCTTTATGATCGGCGACAAGGATAAGGATGTTGAAGCTGCCCGTCGCGCAGGTCTGCCCGGATACAAATTTAATGGAGG
>CAYQCG010000295.1:0-3583 GCA_964415925.1 uncultured Puniceicoccaceae bacterium
GGAAGAAGATGTCGCTCCAGCCGCTATGCGAGAGGTCCATGCGCACGGCCGTCTGTTCCTTCAGGACGGGGTAGAGCCCGGCGCTTTTGCGCAACAGCTCCTTGCGGAATTTCAGCGGGTGGTCTTCCGCGCGTCCTGAGCGAAACATCCACTGGTTGCCGCGAACCGAACGCACGGAGTGCCGCACCTGATTTGCCAGAAACTGCAGTCCCAGTTGGTAATAGCCAGCGGCAAGTGCGCTGCAGATTGTGTCCGAAAGGCCCTTCGCTGCCTCCGTGCGGAAGGCTTCCACTGCCTCGTGGAAACGCCGGTTCAAAAAGTGGTCATACCCCGCTGGTGGAATCCATCCGGGCTTCGCGTTAGCCAATTTTTCCGGCAAATGAAAGCGGTAGATAGCATACAGGAAAAACAGTGCCCGCACACGCTCGTAGAGGTTCTGTGTCTGCCGCCGGAAAGCATCCAGCGCTGCACATTCTTGAAGCAGTGCGTCGGCGCTCAAGTCCTTGCAGAGGGACTCAAGTGGCGTGTCCTTGCGCTCAAGGTCGGCGGAAACAATCGTTTCAATGAAAATGGAAGCCATGGTCTGTATACGGATCAGGCGCGCAGGGGCGCAAGCAGTTCGACCATTTCCGTCAGCAGTTCATCGCGATGGCTGCCGCTCAACCCAATGGCAATCTGCGCCTTCAGCAGGCCGTAACGCTGCTCCAGATCGAAGCGACGCCCATCCAGCTGCACCGCCAGATACTTGCCGAGGTTCACACACTCATTCAGAGCTGGTGACAAGCCCAGGGCCTGCCCCGGCTCCAAGGCTTCCGCATGGCGCGAAAGGGTGTCCATAACCAGTGGCGTGATGACATGCATGCCGAAAAAACACAGGTAGAATGCAACGCGCTGGCCGGGCACCAGCAGCTCCTGCTCCGCGAAGGTCGGCGTCGGTTTTTCCTTCACAATCGTAACCTCGAACAATCCCGGATGACCAGCCACGAGCCGCCCGCCAATCGTACCGAATTGCGAGAGGTTGCTCTCATGCGTGGACTCCACCGCAGAGACCAGGCAGTCCTGCTCCCGCGCGGTCGCAACCAGCTGAGCTGCGCACGTTTGCTGCGGGTTATTGCTCACATAAATATGGTCGCTGACCATCAGCAGAAACGGATCATTCTTTGTCAGCTCCTTTGCCGCCAAAATCGCGTGGCCGAAACCCCGGCGATCAGGGGACTGGCGGATGAAGCGCACATTCAGGGCAGCCTTGTCCGCAGCTGTGCGGTAGAGGGACTCGTCGACATCATGGCCAATGACAAGCCCCACCTCCTCAATGCCCGTGCCTGCCAGCTCCGCGAGCTGCACGCTCAGCGCCGAGCATGGCTCTCCATTGCGGTCAATGAGGGTCTGCAAGGGGATGCGCTCCTGCCCCTTGCCTGCAGCTGTAATGATCGCTCTATTCAGATTCACGCCCGCAGTATAGATACCCCCTCATTCCACGCTAGCAAAAAAACGCTCCGCCAAGTGAGTGGGCGGATAGTGCTTGGCTCCCCCCTTTTGATCCGTAATTTCCGTGCCATCACCCTGGAGGTGGCGGGACGCGAACACTGGTTTGTAAGTCGTTACTATTCAACGATTTACAAATTAATTATATTTTCAGTATAGGCTTAATTGAGGCATTTGAGTTGCACGCAGTTGCATTGGATGGCATTCGGCTCCCGGTTAAGGCGTGCCCTTAATCCTTTCTTTTTGACGGTTGGAGTGCGGAAAACATTAACCAGTAATCTGCCAACTTAGGTCGGATGAGTCCACTGGAAACCGTTCGCCCTTGCCCTACACAGTTAATTCGGTGCGTAACACGTATCAGCATGATGGCCGGTCGATCGCGAGAGGCGCTTCCGATTGGGCGGCAGCCATTGCGCGTTGGTTCGATTTTGGATTGGTGCGATTATAATTGAACAACAGCTCTTTTAACAGGGTGCTGAAAAAGTCTGAAGCATAAAAATGATGGCGAAATTCGGGTATGGTTACGTATGCCTTTCTCGCTGAAAATCGATTCTCGGGCACTCTGTGGCTTCGTCTCAATGAAGTATTGTCTCATGGATTTTTTTAACCCCTTATTTCAGCACCCCTTTAAACTGGATAGCTGATGGACAGGGTTATGGTTATCTTTTCTCGAGAGCACCTTACTTCTGCGTTCTTAGCTCTTTTCTCCTTCTCTTCTTCTCGCCTACCTTTGAAGGATCTGGAGCCTTCAAGTCGAGACCTGGTTTGAGTTTATTGAAGGTTTCGAAGTGCTGGATATACTCAGGAGCGTTTGCCCATACCCCGCCACCTTCCGGCTTAATAAAACTTCCTCCTGGATAGTCATTACCTTTGCCACTCAAACTAACGGACTCTCTTGTTTTCTGAAATTGAGCTATCATTTTCTCCATGCGCTCCGGGTGTTGCGCTGATATATCCTTACTCTCACCCGGGTCAGCATCCACGTCATACAATTTCCATACCGGGGCCTCTTTCTTGCCGGTGATAGACAGTAACTTATAACTACCGTCAATGATACCTTGTCCATTAAACATAAATGATATCCCCTGCTCCCGCCTTGGTGTTTCACCACTAAAAAGTGGCTTTAAACTTATTCCATCAACAACGGGGAGCATTGTCTCTCGCGATAATCCGAGGATATCCACAACAGTCGGCATAATATCTGCCGTCGAAGCGGGAATTTTGGTAACAGCCGGTTTAATGACTGATGGCCATTCTATAATTCCAGGCACCCGTATCCCTCCTTCCTGAGAACCACCTTTATGACCTTGCAGTGGCCCTACTGAATTCGGATCAGTTTTCAGGCCACCATTATCACTGCAGAAGACAACGAGCGTATTATCAGCGATACCCAGCTCGCGAAGCCCTTTGCGCAAATTACCCACACTCCGGTCCAGTGCTGTTAACTCCGCCAGTTGATGCGCTTCTTTATTACCCAAACCTTTATCCAGGAAAGGTTGAACATCTTTGGGTAACCCTTGAAATGGCGAGTGTGGAGATCCATACCAAATGACTACCAGAAAAGGATTATTTCCCTGACGCTTTATAAACTCTAGGGCCTGATCCACTGTAACTATGGATGAGTCTCCCTCAAAGTACTTAAACTCTCCATCATGTCGTCCCATTAACGGATTCAAATCGAAAAAATTGGTAACTGATAACCACTCGTCAAATCCGTATTTGCTGGGGCTGTGAGGATCAGTAACTAAGACTGGCATCCCTCTGCCACGATAACCATTGAGGTGCCATTTACCAAAGTGTGCAGTTCGGTAACCTGCTGTCTTGACGGCTTGCGCGATGGTTTTCTCCTCAAGCCGCAAAACGCCACCAACTCCTCCTACGCCTGCACGCAAAGGCATTCTTCCCGTCATGACTGCTGCACGCGTCGGTGTGCAAACGGGTGAAGATGCGTAAAAGCGATCAAAGCGCAGGCCATTTGCAGCCATAGCATCCAGGTTAGGTGTTTTCAGATGAGGGTGACCATTGTAACTGGTCTGTCCCCAGCTGACTGTGTCCACGTAACTTGAGCCGCTTGCCAAGTTAGTCTGGGCTTTTAGAA
>CAYQCG010000296.1:0-3583 GCA_964415925.1 uncultured Puniceicoccaceae bacterium
GCTCTACCTGCCACACAACAATTCCTTGCTCTGACGCCCCGCTGGGTGATTGACATCGAAGCTTTTCTGGGGTGAAATACACTTATGGCAACTGTGCGACAGCTGCTGGAGTCGAAGACCCCCAGACCCCTCATAACCATCAGCCCCGATCAGACGACCTACGAGGCCCTGAAGCTCATGGCTGATCATGATATTGGTGCCGTCGCCGTCATGGAGCACGGACGACTCGTCGGCCTGCTGACCGAGCGCGAATACGCCCGGCGCATCGTCCTCGAAGGGAAAAAATCCCGCAATACCCCGGTCCGCGAGACCATGATCGACAAATTGCTGGTGGTCGATCCGGATAAGACCATCGAGGACTGCATGAACCTTATGACATCGAAAAAGATACGCTACCTGCCGGTTATCGAAAATAGCGAGATGGTCGGACTGGTCTCGATCGGTGATGTCGTCAAATCCATGATCGCCAAGCAACAGAGCGATCTGGAACATATGACCCGCTACATCCAGGGCGGCGAATACGGCTTCTAGGGGCTGAGGTTCCGAGGCAGCGATTGTAGGATCAGCGGTTGCTCCCGGCGTGGATCCAGGCTCATGATGAAACGCCCGAGAAAGCTCATCCCGAGCAGTCCGTCCACCCCTGCGTCAGGCTCGTCAATTATCAGCGTTTCCACGTCCAGTGCGGTCTTCCCCGCCACCTTGATGCGCGGTGCGTCAATCTGCGGACCTGTTACCCGGCTTCCGTCGGCCAGGGTAATCCGACGCTCGTCCTGCACGTTCTTATCCCAGCCTAATACTTTCGCCAAAGCAGGCGATAACGTCACGTAGCTCGCACCGGTATCGAGCACCAGTTGCGCGGGTTCGCGACCATCCAGCAGCACTTCCACCAGATAAACCTTGTTATCGCCGTAGGACTGCCGGATACGGACAAACTCGGAAATCTCCGAGCGCAGGGTCCGTAGCCGCTGCATCTCACCACGCCAGCGCGCTGATCCAGTCGTGCGGATATCTTCCGCCAGCTCCGCGTAAAAAGCGTTCAGGCCCTGCCAGAACCTCCGCTCCCTGCCGGATTCCATGAAATCACGGTAGGCTTCCACCTGCCCTTCCACATTCTCCTTCAACTCGTCAATCAACCCGCGTCTCGACAGGCTCTGCTCCTGTATTCGCTCGGCGCGGGACTGGTAATCCTTCGTCCGTGCGTTGTAGCGTGTGACCAGGGTATTGTAATCTTCCAGCAGTTCGTTGCGCTCTTTCAACAGCTTGTTATAACGCGCACGGTAAACACTCTGGGCCAGCTTCTGCTCGCCGAGCGCCGCCATCTGTGCATCCATCACTTCCAGCTCAACCCGTTTCTCTTCCAGCTGTTCGTATTCTTTTCCCAGAACCTCAGCCTGCATGTTCAGGCGGCTCTGCTGAGCGTCGATCCAGGCCTTGAAGGCCTTGGCCTGTGTTTCTGCATCCCCCTTGAAAGCCCCCAAAGGGTTGTTTTCATAGTATTCACGGTAGGTGTCCTCGATCCGCGCCAGCCGTTGTGTAACCGCTTGCGGCGTCAACTCCGCCCACAAGCCTGCACTGGCAAAAAAGCCGGAAAAAAGGAAGACGCTGAACCGCATAAAAATCATGACACGAAAGGAGATCATAAGGTTCAGTCCCTTCATCGTCCAGTCCTGGATGCCGCTTAAATCGCAGTCCTAAATATGCCGCGAATCCTCGTGGTCCTTCACCGCGTATCCGCTGTCCTGCCGCTGGTGGTTGACTGCGTTCTTCTTCACGTAGGCGGCATGAACGTCCTCCGGGCTCATCCCCAGTACCTGCGCCAGCGATACCAGGAAGTGAAACAGGTCCACCACCTCCACCTTCGCGTTCTGCTTGTCGAATTCCTGGTATTTTGCCCACCACTTCCATGGCACCGAATCCGTCAGCTCGGCCAGTTCCTGCTGCATCGCGCGGATGTAATTCAGCGTCCACTGTGTCTGCTCCTCTTCACTCATGTTCCGCGTATCCACTCCAATGCGCTGATTCAGCGCTTCCTGCATCTCGAAAATCTCTGCCAGTTTATCCATCATCAAATTGTGATACGCACACGGTAATTCGGCAAGTGAAGGTTACTGACAGCTATTCACAGTGGAAAAAGATTGAGCATCGGCATTCAAATACTCTAGCCTTTTACAAGCTGATACGGGAAATCTCTTCCCGCAGCTCCCACGGCCGTTCATCACCCCGCTGATGCACACACTGCAACAAGTACACGGCCTTTATTAACAATCCATATTATATATGCCAAAATTTGAAGATACCCACTACGCGGACACCGGTAGCCATGGAGAGGGTGGCACCCATCGCAGTAAAGCCGAATTCCGGCCCCAGCGCCGCGCCCAGTCGGCCGCGCGCACCAGCAATGTCCCGGACCCCAAGCCCCGTCCCGCCTCCGCAAAGAAAACATCCCACCTCGAGCAGCTTTCAAAAAAACCGCCCAAGTCGCCCCGCGGCCATACCCCGCACCACAAACCCGGGCTTTTCGACCGTATCGCCAGCGCCGTTAGCAGCCTTTTCAAGGGCTCCGAAGAAGATGACAGCAAACCGAAGAAGAAATCCGCCCACGGCGGTAAGCCTTCTGGTAAGGGCAGTCGCGGTGGCAAGCCTTCCGGCAAGGACGGTAAGTCCCCTTCCGGCCGCAGCCGCGACAATCGAGGCCAAGGCAGAGGTCAGGGCCAGTCCGGTCGCAGCGGAAAACCGCAAGGAAAAGGCGGTGACAAGCCCTCCGGCGACAAGGGAGGTGACAGCGGTGGCGGACAGCGCCGCAGCCGCGGAAGTCGCGGCGGTCAAAAGCGTACGGGGCCCAGACAAGCACAGGATCAAAAACCCAACGCACCAAAAAAGAAATCCGAAGGACCGCCCAGAAAGGACCGTCCGCCACGGAAAAAAAGTGCAGACAAGCCCGAAACTGCAAACCGGAAGCCGGAAACCAAAACAGAGAAGCCCGCCAGCAAGCCTTCTCCCGACACCCCAACAAAACCCGATCCCTCCAGCTCGGCTACTCCAGCTCCCGGCCCTCAGCCTTCAGCTTCACCTTCGGAGCCAACCCCTCCGAAGAAAAAGAAACGTCGCAACCGCGGACGCGGCCCCTCTTCCGGCCCCCCAGCCCCCAGAGGCCCCGGCAGGGATGAATAATCTTTAACGTATTGGTTATCCCCCTCTACTATCGTAATTAATGGACGTATTCCGAATTGAGGGCGGGGAGCCGCTGAAGGGAACCACACGCGTGGGCGGGGCGAAAAATGCCTGCCTGCCAATCTTTGCCGCATGCTTGCTGACCGACAAGACCGTCACCATCACCAACGTCCCCGACCTCTCCGACGTCCGCTTCATGGCCCAGATCCTCGAGCACCTCGGTGCCACCATTGAACGGCCGGACCCGAATACGTGGAAGATCACCGCCGCTGAAGTCGACTACCGCGCCCCCTACGAACTCGTCCGTAAGATGCGCGCCAGTGTCTGCCTCCTCGGCCCGCTGGTCGGACGCATGCGCAAGGCCACTGTCTCCCTCCCAGGGGGCTGCGTCATCGGCCCGCGCCCCATCGAC
>CAYQCG010000297.1:0-3578 GCA_964415925.1 uncultured Puniceicoccaceae bacterium
AGCCCCATAGTCCAGGAGGCTCCCGCCACGAGACTTCTCCAACGCCAGACGGACAGCCATTTCGTGCACACTTGGCATAGAGTTAGTCCGCCCTGATTCCAGTGCGGCAGCTATCCTGCGTTCTTCGAGTGTTTTCATGTTTCGTAATCTGAGAACAAAACAAGAAGCTGCAGAGACTACGGGTAGCAATCTTATTATTCGAAATAGAACCCTATCGTGAATCAAAATCTAACAGCGAAAAATTTGTTTCCTGCCAGCCGCCACCGAGTGACCGCAGAAGAGCGATATGCTGTGTCAAACGCTCGCTCTGAAGCTCATTGAGTCTAAGAGCGGTGCTTAGCGACAAGCGCTCTGTGTCAATGACCTCCAGAAAATTGACCAGACCCGAATCAAAGCGCTGCCGCGCCAAACGGGCTGCTAACTGTGAGCTTTCAGTTGCAATGACTTCGGCTTCAATCTCTGCATCCAGATATCGTAGCTGAGCCAAAGCGTCGTCAACTTGTCGAAAAGCTTCCAATACCTGCTCCATGTAGAGGGCAAGCAGTTCGGCAAAGGCAGCCCTGGTTTCATTGACCTGGCCTTGTATACGCCCGCCAGTAAAAACAGGTAAATTCAAGTCAGGCCCGAGGAACCCAAAAACACTGCTTTTAGAAAAGAGCTCCGCATTGGACGATGCATCAACACCCACCCCACCTGATAGTTCGATGGCCGGATAATAGTTCGCCTGTGCGGCGCCAATTCGCTCACTTGCAGCCGCCAGCAACCTTTCTGCCTCGGAAATATCAGGACGACGTTTAAGCAATTCAGAGGGAATTACCGCAGGCAGATCAGGGACAGCAACCTTCCAGGCAGGATCGGGCAAGAGTTCAAACTCGGAAGCAAAGACACCGATCAGCAGGCCTAGAGCATTTTCTGCCAGGGCACGGTTTCTTCTCAAATTTTGCAATCCGGCGCTGGCAGTAGCCCATTCTGTGCGTGCCTGCGCTTCTTCCAGCTGATCACCCAATCCGCTACGGTTTCGTACCTCGGCAAGGCGTAAAGTGTCCAGACGGTTCTCTACAGTCTGCTCAAGTATGCGTATACTACGGTCGAGATATCGCACACGGAAATAGGCTTCAGCTACACCCGTCCGGATGAGGAGGACTGCAGAGGCATAGGCACGTGCAGCAGCCTCCGCGGTTGCCATCCCTGAGCGTTCCAGACGTCTTAACCGTCCCCATAAATCGATCTCCCATTCCAAGTCGAGAGCGAGCTGGTATTCGTTTTGTGTCCGGTCGCCCTGGTTGACGAAGCCAGTGTTTCCGGAACGTCGCCTGCGGACAGCTTCCGAAAAGTAGTCAATATCAGGGAACAACTCACTCCCGGCGACTTGAGCTCGAGCCGCCGCGCGCTCTACCCTTTCGAGTGCCGCGTCGAGTGTCGGGCTATTGTCTTCTGCTTGTTTGATTAAACGATCGAGAACCGGATCATTGAAACCGCTCCACCATTCAGTTTTTGGCAACGTTGCATCGACAGCGGTGACAGCATCCGGGAAAGCTTCCGGGACTCGAACATCAGGACGCTCGTAGTCAGGCCCCACCATACTGCATCCTGTGAAGCTAAGCGAAATGAATGCGATAATGATCGTAGTCTGGAAAGCGATACGAAAAATCATTCCTGAAATTCCTTTTTCTCAGCTTCGCTGTCGATGCTCTGAGCACGTGCTTGCGGACTGTCGCTGAAATGCCCGATCAACTTATATGCCCACGGAACAGTAAAGATTGTCAACATTGAAGCCAGTGCGACTCCAAAGAAAATCACTATGCCGATGGTGAAGCGATTTTCAGCACCGGCCCCTGTTGCAAGGACCAGGGGTATAGCTCCAAATACAGTAGAGATAGCCGTCATTGCGATGGGTCGTAAGCGTAACTCTGCGGCACGGAGCAATGCATCACTGAATTCCATTCCCTGGTCCCGGAGCTGATTGGCGAATTCAACAATTAATATACCGTTCTTGGCGGCCAGTCCAACCAGCATGATAATACCGATTTGGCTGAAAATATTGAGAGATCCGTTTGTCAGCCATAATCCGAGAAAAGCACCCATAATTGCCAATGGGACCGTTAATAATATGGTTATGGGATGAACAAAACTCTCAAATTGTGCTGCCAGAACCAGAAAGACAATAACCAGAGCAAACACGAATACAAAATAGATTGAGCCCTGAGCATCGATAAAGTCCCTGGACTCACCTTTGTAATCAATCTGCACATTTTCCGGCAATTTTTCCCTAGCAGTGTTTTCGAGGAAGTTCAAGGCCTCGCCAAGCGTATAGCCATCGGCCAGATTAGCCGTGATGGTTACGGCACGCAGGCGGTTAAACCGGTTACGTTCAGGTGCCTCCGCCAGGGCTGCTATATCCACCAGATTACTTAGGGGAATGAGACGGCCAGTATCTTCTGAGCGTACATAGACATTATAAAGATCAGTGGGACTACTGCGATCTTCGTCTGCTCCACGGAGGATAACATCATATTCTTCACCTTGCTGCAGGAAAGTCGTTACCCGACGTGAACCAAAAAACGTTTCAAGCGTCGTGCCAATCTGTCGAATGGAGACACCCAAGTCTGCTGCCCTGTCCCTCTGGATTCGTATACGGTATTGAGGTTGTGTTTCCTCGTAGTCGGAATCCACATTCAGCAAGCGTTCGTTCTTCTGTGCTTCCGCGAGCATAATATCGCGCCACTGTCGCAGTTCCTCATATGTACTGCCTCCGATGACAAACTGTACCGGTTCACCGGTACTGGGCGATAATCCGCTGCGATTGACCGGAAAGGCCATGACTCCGGCAAGATTCTGGAACTTGGCGGCAGACTCCCCCATGATGGTGAACATATCCCTGCGCTCTCCGAAATCTTCGAGAACAACAATCGCTATCCCTCCATTAAAAGAAGTTGGGTTTCCGAAACTGTTGGGGGTTCGAATCAACACGCGCTTAGCCTCTCCGTTCTCCACCAGAGGCATCAGGTCTTTCTCGATTTCACGCATATATCGCTGTGAATACTCAAAACTGGCCCCTTCTGGTGCCCGCATGAAAACAAAGAAGACTCCACGATCCTCCTTCGGTGCAAATTCAGAAGGCAAACGACGATAAAAGAAAAACATTGCGGATACAACAACCACAATGACCATAAATACGCTTAACGGCCGTTTCAGCACTCCTTCGAGTATGCCTCTGTAAAACCGTGCAAGCTTTGTCAGGGTCCGGTCCACCCATTGCGCCAGTGCTCCTTCAGTCTGGCCGGAGGATAGCAGAAAAGAGCACATAGTCGGTGTGAGGGTCAGTGCAATCAGGCTTGAAAAGCCCACACTGGCGGCAAGGGCGAAAGCAAACTCACTGAAAAGCCGGCCGGTGTCTCCGGTTAAAAAACCGATGGGGACAAAGACCGCAATCAGAACGAGCGTTGTCGCAATAACCGCAAAGCTAACTTGTTTGCTGCCACGGACAGCAGCCAATGCGGGCGATTCTCCAAAATTGTTCCGTCTATAGATATTCTCCATAACCACAATCGCATCATCCACTACAAGCCCTATTGCCA
>CAYQCG010000298.1:0-3571 GCA_964415925.1 uncultured Puniceicoccaceae bacterium
CTGTCATAACCCTCCAGTACATTTCCGGGAATGGGTGTATGTTTCATTACTCTCCCTATCCAGTTCGGTAGCTCGCCCTTAATTATAGATTGATTGATGAATTGCCTCTCAGGTCCAACGCTGCCCAGCAAATGTCCTCGATATGCTCGGCAAAAGGGTCCTGCCAGACGCCCGGTTTCGGGGTGTATCCGTAAAGCGTATACAAGTCCTAATCGGGCTGAAATTAAACGGGCTAAGGTAGAGACCTCGGGATCATCGCTCAGTTCGGATAAAAGCACCATTATCCTGAGCACAAGGTTGGTATAAACAGGACTGTTGATCTCGGTTACTCCGCCGGTGTTGTAGGTGAACTCTAACCAGTCCCAAAGTTTACGCTTTCCACGCTCAACATAATGGGTGCTTTTAAGCAATTCGCCACCCAGAATCGTATTGATGATATCTTTAAGTGCAATGTTCGTATAATCCAGACCCACATCAATTTGTTCGATTTCATACAGTGCGAGTCTAGTGGAATGCATGATTTGCTCTCGGCTCGTTTCAGATAATCGATCACCATAACGCAGCATGATTGGTATTAACTCAATCATTGCAAAATGCACCGCATTTAGGTCCTCCACCGCAGCTTCTTCCAATTCCCAGCGAAAGTTCCCATAGTGTGGATCATCAGGATCTAGTTCCTGACACTTTTTTGTCAGTGTATTGATCGTGCGTTCCAGTATCTTAAGGTCCTCCGGTGCACCATTTTTAGCCAGAGAATGCGCAAAGCGTGCTGCCATGTAAGTTGTATGATAAATCCCTGTGTCCAGTGTTCGCGACGGAACGCCTAACTCGTGATTAAAATATTCCGGCAATTCCAAGGGATTGTTCATTTCCAATGTCACGAACTCATTTCTGTTAAAACAATGACTTAATCCACTCAGTAGCAGCAAGACAGTAGACAGGATCGATCTCTGGCAGTGTGGCATTAATTATGAGGGTTGTAGGGCTTGAAAGAGCAACGTTGATTTTTTGACGTTTCATTAACCGTGGTACTTATCGAATATGTATACTTCTATATTTATGTTGTGAATTGTTAACAATAGGCAAGCCCTCATTTTGATATACTGATTTATAGACCATGTCTTGGTTGCAGTAATTAGCGTCAATACATTCACAAAGCTTACTCGCATACTCAGGTATTCGAAGCACGGGTAACCCTTAGCCTGCATCGATAAATTATGAATTATCACCTCATAACCTGTCCCCGAGCCCTCTACCTAGGCTGTAATCCTCGTGCTCCCAAGTAGGGGCGAACTACTCTGGCGAATTTATACCGACGGTGAAATGACGGAGAATGTCCCGGCGATTTACGGAAACATGCTTTTTAGCGTATCAAAAAATGGCTGGCTGAATCCGATAAAGTAATTGACGGTCATCCAGACGTGTATTTCGGGAAAATTTCTATTCGTGGACATGAGACCCTGGTTTCCAGAGTCCAAGTTTTTCCTGACTGTCAAAATAGTTCCAGAACAGGTCCCCTACAGGTCGTATATCTCCCATTTCGCTACGCCAACGCTTTAATTAAGCCCATAAAATATCCAGAGAATTTGAGTGACCGGGATCCTCGGCGAGGTTCTTTAATTCATGTGGGTCACTGGAGAGGTTGAAAAGTTGGGTTTCCCGTTTCCCGTCGACGACATACTCGATCAGCTTCATCCCGTCCTGCTTGACGGCCCTTTGCATTCCTCGGTAGGCAAAATGCATCGACTCGCGGAGCATTGCAGTAGGATTACGGAAAGCAGGCATAAGGCTCTTTCCTTCGACTGTTTCGGGAATTACCAACTCGAGCAATTCGCATAAAGTCGGATAGATGTCTGTGAGGTAGCAGTTGGCTTCGCACCTCTGGTTTCCCGGAATACCGGGTCCGGCAAAGATTAGGGGTATACGAATACTGTGTTCGTAGAGGTTTTGCTTCCCCATCAGCCCATGCTGTCCACAGGCGAGTCCATTGTCTCCTGCGAATACAATGATCGTGTTCTTGTCTTCTCCGGTGCTTTCCAGCTCATCAAGGATTCTACCGACCTGCTCATCCACGTGGGCAATTATCGCATAGTAATCGGCTACGTGCTGAAGCACAGCCTCAGGGCGCCGTGGCATACCCTCTAGCAGTTCGTCTCGGACATACATTTCTCCGTTATCGAACGGGTGTTTAGTACGGAAGTTTTGTGGGAGTGAAACCGTTTCCTTATTGTAGTGTCTGCTTAATCGTTGCGGGTATTGGCGTGGATCGTGTGGTGCAAGGTGTGCCAGATATAACAGGTAAGGTTTACCGTCCATTGCTTTTTGTCGCTCTCGCATGTATTCAATCGCACTATCCGTAAGCATTTCGGCTGAGTGCTTGCCTGAGGCTTTGGTTTTTTCAAATGGGCCCTGAAACGGTTCTACTGGTGGATCATGATAGAAGGTATCCTGCTCGTATTGGCCTGTCGGGTCATAGTCGAATACGGGTGTGTGCCAGTGCCCGTTACAGGCTTCATACCAACCGAGATTCCGGAAGCCGTAGATCTTCCTTGCCGTTATAAAAGAACGGCTGTGCGACTCGACATCCTGATGCCACTTGCCAACATGACAAGTGTGGTAACCGTTCGCCCTGAATTGCTCCGGATAGGTGAGGTGCTCCGGAGGTATCCTCTGGCCTGCGTTCTCCAGTGAAAAGAGGTTGCGCCCTGTCAACATCATGGCACGGCTGGGCATGCAAACGGCAACATGGGTACCACCCATGATATGCGCATTGGTAAAAGTGGTCCCTTTCGCGACGACTCTATCCAGATTAGGTGTATGGATTTCCTTGCAACCCAATGCAGAGACCGTGTCGAAACGCTGATCGTCGGTGAAAATAAATAGGACGTTGGGCCGCTGATTCATTGAAGGGATTGAAAATTCTTCCCGGGTTTAATCCAAGCAACCTTTAATCTTGTGGTGGGTCGTAACGCTTGCAATGTTATTGTCTTTAGAATAGTGAAGTTTAAAATTCACTGTCCTCTACTAAATGTAACGATCTCCTGAACGATGCATACCCCAAAATACCTATTATTTGTTATCCTTCCAGTAATCCAGCCATTACATGCGCAAGTCGAGCATGTCGACCCGACGATCGGAGGCGTGGCGTGGCTGTTGCAACCGACACGGCCGACGGCGCAGTTACCGAACTCGATGATCCGGATGCATCCGATACGTTATGACCACCTGGACGACCAGATCGACTTTTTCCCGTTGATCATACCTTCGCACCGCCAGCAGGGATTGTTTTCGCTGCAGGTGGCGGTGAAAGTCGGGGCGGATCGAACGGGGATTGAACCAGTCACTTATGACCACGAAGAGCCGACACCCTATCATTACAAAGTGTGGCTGGAAGAACCCGAAGCGCACCTGGAATTTGCGCCTTCAGGGCAGGCAGGGATTTTCCGGATCGAGGCAGAAACCGGCAGGCCCACGCTGTTGCTCGGTAACCACCTGGAGGGGGAACTCAAGACGACCGGAAGGACGGTTATTTCAGGACTCGAGGATTTGAGGGTGATGAAGGCTTATGTCT
>CAYQCG010000299.1:0-3545 GCA_964415925.1 uncultured Puniceicoccaceae bacterium
AACGGGGAGAACTGATAGTCATTGTGCGATTAGCATCAGGCAGGACATTGACTCTGTTATTCGCAGGAACATGTCCCCCTTCTTCAGTTACTTCGAAAACCTCTATTTGGGGCAGGGGGGTTGTTCCATCTACTATCCTGAGCCTGAAGGGATTTTGTCCGGGATTCCCTCGGTCCCCATCACCAGATCGCTCTTGAAAGCGCCATTCTTTACGGTTAAGACTTCCATTGTCGACTGAGTAGGTTAGGTTGTAGTTTAAAAAACCATACTCAAGATTGGTTTCACCACCAAACTCAAAGGTGTAGGTTGTCGATTGGATGTCGTCCAGTGTCATGATGCGGTCAATCCGGCCGTCGGCATTACCTTCGAACCTTCCTGTAACAATGATGTTTCCCGAATCGTCGGTTCCTTGAGTAAAGATATCGCCCTCTGTCCCAAGGTTGCCGTCCATGTCCGTGTCGGCAAAACTGCCGATCGGATTGAGGCTTTCATCGAGGAAGAAAAAGTTGGACTCAGGAAAGTCATCGGTGGAACCGAATACTCGCTCGCCACGGTCAACGCGTATGGCAAATCCTTCGCGCTCTCTGTTCAGGCGCTGCACCCAGGGACGAAAATAGAGTGTTGTGTTGTCAGATAGACGATAATCCAAGCTGCCGTTGAAGGTAACTTCTTTGTCGTCAAAACGCCTTTCAAATGGGTCGAAACGATCGATTATTGGTGTATCGGCATCGGGATTTTCCGACAGGATTGATGCTTCTGAAATAGAGTTATTTACCAACAGGTCCTGTGTGGTATCATCCGGTAAACGGCTCTCCTGATCTAGGAAACGGTTCTGTGTGTCCCACTGATCGAATTTCTCATCTACGTAATTAATGTTGGCTACGAAAGCTATTTTATCTTCCTCACCGAAGAGGTCGAACATATCCGTGTAGAATAGATTTATGCCAAATCCTTTCTTGCCCGCTTGGTCACGAATACGCGCTTCCGTTTTATAACGGAATACTCTTCGGCCTATGTCAAAGCCACTTGCGGTTTCAACGTTAATCGCACCACCAATCGAATCGCCCGGATTTTCTGCCGTGATTGACTTTAATACTTCTACTCCTGCGACCAGTTCGGCTGGAATGTCAGAAACATCAAAATTTCTGGAGTCAAGACGGGCATTTGCCTGTAAATTACCATTGATACGCACAGTGTTATAACGGCCTTCGGCACCTCGCACCGTCACTTCCGCTTCGCCGCCATTGCGGCCGCCGACAACATTTACACCGGCAAGACGAGAGAGCGCTTCGCCTAGGTCATCGTCCGGAAGTTCGCCCAGTACGTCCGTTCCCAGGTAACTGCCGATTTTATTTGAGTTCTGCCTGCGCTGTACAGCTTCCGCCTGTCCGGAACTGTAAACCTGGAAGGCTTCCATTTCGAAAACCTCCTCATCTTCTTCTTGAGCATCTACTGTCGGCGTAAACGCGAATACTAAACCAAAGCTTATCAATAAATAAGCCAGATAATTTTTCATAGCATGGATCCTCGTATCTAATTTGTAGTTCATATGGGGATTTTTTAAGGTTCAACTTTTCTGCGTTGCTTGTTCAAACGCGTGTTGGATGTCGTCTGTGTGGTGTTGTGATTGGTTAGTATATAGGGTATTGTTCAAATATGAAAAAGGTTGTCACATATGAAAATATCCCTAACATAACCCATGTCAAGCATTGAACTTACTCTAATATTCTATATTAGTTTTTATTTACCGTCGGTTCCTGAGGTTATTTTTGCTTACTTTAGTTCACCTTCTCATTCTTCAATCTGACCCGCTTATCATGACCAATTCATCACTTATCGCGTTTCTCTTTATGCTTTTCTTGCTTAATGCATGCGTGAGTTCTTCAGGCAGTAATGCCCATAAGGACACACTCAGGGATCCTAAATACGACGGGCTGATTATACAGTTCTCTACCCCTAACTTGAAGATCAAAGCCCCATTGAGGCAAAGCGGGGATTTCATCCAATCCATGATAGAAGCAGTCATGGAGAGTTGGGAGAGAATGCGTAGAATAACGAGTGTTGATCGAACAGGCCGTTTCCGGGGTTCTATTATTATGGACGCCGACCTTCACCCGGATGGTTTCTTTACCAATCTCAGGATTCTTCAAAGCCATGTGCCTCCCGAAGCCGAAATACAAACACGGCAAGCGTTGCTGACCGTTACGGGATTGCCACCATGGAGCAACAATATGAAAACACTCATCGGCCAGAACCCCATTCCGGTCGAAATTACCTTCACTTACGATTACCGGTTGTTCTGATCCTTGCCTCTACGTGATGCGTTATGTGTTCCATATATGGATTTACATACCACATATGAAATTATTTTTGACTTACGGCCTGTATTGATCCATTCTGACAGTGTGAAATCTGATACAGCCTTCGACACTCTTTCACGGCAAACCATCATGACTGCGGAAGATCCTATTGCCTCCGCGACCGCTCGAATGGATACTACCGAGCTGCGAAACAACTATTTAAGATCAGGTTTGCTCAGGGATGGGAAAATTATTCTTTCTATTACGGGACAGGATCGTGCAGTCATTGGAGGCATTGTGCCTCTTGATGAAGAGCTACAGCTAAGTGCTCCACCAGAATTGAGATCCGATACGTTGTGTGAACGTCGCGAAGCTGGCATAATCAATATCGGTAATGACGGTATAATCACGGTAGACGGAGAATCATACACCATGACTCATCTGGATTGCATCTACATAGGCCGCGGTTCAAAGGAAATTATGCTCCGTTCTGCCAGTTCTACAAAGCCTGCCCGTTTCTATCTCGTCAGTTACACTGCCCATGCAGAATATCCGATAATCAAAATGAGCCAGAAGGAGATTGAGCCAGTTGAACTTGGTTCCAATCGACAGTCTAACCATAGGAAGATTTTCAAGTATATACATCCCGATGGTATGAAGAGTTGTCAGCTTGTCATGGGATTTACCGTGTTACAACCAGGCAGTGTTTGGAATACGATGCCTCCGCACACTCATGATCGAAGAAGCGAATTATATTGCTATTTTAACCTCGCCAGAGATCAGGCCGTTTTCCACTTCATGGGCCAGCCGGGCGAAACCAGGCACTTGGTTGTGCGAAATGAAGAGGTCGTGCTTTCTCCTTCCTGGTCGATTCATGCCGGTTGCGGCACCTTGGATTACTCTTTCGTTTGGGCCATGGGCGGCGAAAACCAGGACTTTGATGATATGGATATGGCTTCTATCAATGAACTCATGTAATCAATCATGAGAACACCCGATCTCTTCAATCTATCTGGTAAATGTGCGTTGGTGACCGGGTGTTCACGGGGCATTGGATACTCCATGGCTGTAGCTATGGCCGAAGCCGGTGCCGACCTTATCGGTGTCTCGGCAACTTTGAGCAGTTCAGGTAGCGACGTTGAAAAAGCCGTTCAGTCTGTCGGACGAAATTTCACCGCCTACCAGTGTGATTTTTCCAACATTAAGGCTGTAGGTCGTCTGGTCGCAGAAATTCACGATAAACAT
>CAYQCG010000300.1:0-3544 GCA_964415925.1 uncultured Puniceicoccaceae bacterium
AGGTAAATCCTATTTTAACCATGTGTCGACTGACAGGATTTCGGAGGGTATCCGTTCGGGGAGATTGATTCCGACAAGTGATTTCAAGTGCGTCGAGCAAGTGGATGCCATCATCCTCTGCCTCCCTACTCCACTTACAGAGGATAATAATCCTGAATTAATGTATGTCTTAAACTCGATTGACCAGATAGGGCCATTCTTAAAACCCAATCAACTGTTATGCCTGGAATCCACTACCTATCCCGGAACGACAGAAGAGGTCCTTGCCCCGCGTATCGAGCAGGCCAGCAAGTTGAAGGTGGGCACCGATCTACATTTGGCATTTTCCCCGGAAAGGGTAGATCCCGGGAACCAAACGTATCAGCTCAGCGATATTCCCAAACTGGTCGGTGGGATTAACGAGAGTAGCCTCCGTGTCGCCTCGGAGCTCTATAAAAAAGCCTTCAAGACCGTAATTGAAGTATCAAACTGCCGCATCGCAGAGGCTGCCAAGCTCATGGAGAATATTTTCAGGGCCGTAAACATCGCCCTGGTCAATGAGCTTAAGATCATCTATGAAGCGATGGATGTGGATATCTGGGAGGTCATCGAAGCGGCCAGGAGTAAACCGTTCGGTTACATGCCTTTCTATCCCGGACCGGGATTGGGCGGTCATTGCATCCCGATCGATCCCTACTATCTCACCTGGAAAGCCCGCCAACATGGCATTCGGACTCGTTTCATAGAGCTTTCGGGAGAAATCAACCGGGATATGCCTGATTATGTGGTTCGGAAAATATCTGAAATTTTGAATGAATATGAGAAACCCGTTCGTGGAACGAGAATCCTGCTCCTCGGACTCGCCTACAAGGAGAACATAAATGACGACCGGGAAAGCCCTTCATATGTCGTTCTGGATAAACTGCAGAAGCTCGGAGCCCAGGTCGCCTACCATGATCCCTACATCCCTGAAATCCCCAAAACCCGGAAATACCCACACCTTGCCGGGGTACGCTCGGTAGATATTTCACCAGACTGGGACTTGATGGTCGTGATGACTGCACATAAGCAGATCGTCGATCACGATTTCACTGACTATAACGGCCTCATGATCGACACCAGGAATTGTATAAAACATAAACCTGATAGCTATAAGTTGTCTTAAATGATACTTAAAGGGCGGTAATAGGATTTATAAACTCCCATTCGTTCGGCGTCTGCGATGTATTAATCCACCAAGCAAGACCTCTAATAAAATTTTCATCCAATTGGAAAGTAATGCCGTTGGCCAACAGTAAATGGGGTGAGTCAAAAGCACAAACCTGGTGCGATACTTTATATTAAGTGTACTCTTAATGGAAAATAGCCAACCCAAGCGCTGCCGGAAGCTAGTTGCCCCATGAAAACTCTTATACCCTGTGTTTCGGTCGTCAACGGTTACCGTTGTGACAGGATTCACCAATAGTCGATAACCCGCTTTTTTCATGCGATATGTCCACTCATAGTCAGCACCATAATGAGGCAGTGCCTTTGCATTTGGTAATCCAACCTTTTTAACTATTTCAGGAGATAGTAGGAGAAAACGAGTTGGTAAAAAATCTGCATCCATCCTGCTGTGATCTAATATACTTGCAGGTCTGAGCCCCTCGTGGAAGTGCTCATTCAAGGAGAACCACCAAGAGCGAACGCGCACTCCACATGAAGTGCAATAACCATCGGAACGAATCTGAAGGGGTGTCTGAACCCAACTACGTGATTCAGTTTGATATAGTAACTTCTCCAGTGAGATTTTATCAAAGCGTATATCCACATTTGCCACTATCAACCAGTCCCAATCTGCATCATTATTCAATACAGTTTGTAAGCCCAGTCTGACCAAACTCGCCCAAAAATATTCAGGACACCCTTTCACTTCTTTAATGACTAATTGATTTTGCTCGGCCTCGCGAATTAGTCGACTGCTTTCATCATCTGGATTGCCATTAACAATAAACAAGTGCCACATACCGTCGTTATTGCTGCTTCGCATAATATTGATCCAACACCTGACGTGATGTTCCTCGCGAAATGTGGGTACGATAAAGGCAAGTTTCATGTAGCTAGTAAGCAACTCTGCTTGTTCTTGGCTTATTCACTGGTTTTCAGCTCGTATTTTTTGTAGTGGACGGTAATGTAAAGAAGCCAAAAATAACGCCATGTAAGAGTATATCCATGGTTTAGCGATAGCACCATCTATTTGTGTGATTAAGCCAAGAAATAAAAAAGCGAGAAGTGCTTTTTTCCAGTTTCCTGCTGCAAAGAATATAAGTAATAGTGTTAAGCACAATCCTAAAATTCCGTACCTCAGGCTTAGCTCAATAAGCCCATTTGCGGCAGATGCATGTCGGTCATAAACTACCAAACCTGCATCATAACGATAATATCTAGATTCTTCTTCTGTCATTCCAAATAATACATTTGTAAAACTCTCATTGCTCAAGAATTCTTGAAATGCAATTAATTCTATAACTACACGCCTTTGGGCGCTAGCATCACCCAAAAAACCCTCAGCATTGATGAATGCAGCTACGCGTGTTGGAGTTAAAGCTAAGTATATTATGGGTATAGTGACACAAGCGATGGTAATGACATGCTCTATATTCAATACACTTCGTTTAGATATAAGATCATTTAATAGAAAATATATCATCCAGACTAATAGAGAAGTTATTGCACCAAGAGATTGTGTTAGTATTATAGAAAAAACTACTAGTAAAAACATGTAGCGTTGTCTTCTTAGCTCTTTAGAGCTTCTGATACTAACGAAAAGATAAGTTATTAGATACATTCCATATGGTGCAGGCTCATAGAAAATACTTGTGACTTGCCTGAATAATCCGAGACTTCTAGCCCTAGAATAGTAATTTAATTGCCCGCCTTGAAAACTTATAAAGAAGTCGATAAATCCAATTATACAAATAGTAATAGTTGCGTATTTATACCATTTGTATGTAACATCAAATGTATATTTATGTGATAGAAGTATAAATAATATTGGTAAGCTGATAAACCGGTAAGCATATTGCAATGCGCGCGGTAAATCATCTCTGTCATAAATATAAGTATTTAATATCTTCAATGATAATAGTAAGTATAAACATGCTATAAGTAATATAATTGACTTCCAATTTTCCGTGAACCTAGTAACTGTTAAAGGTAATGCTAAAAATATAAGTAACGGCAGTATGAAATCACTTGCAGATATGGGCTGATAATACACCCCTCCCAGACCTTTCGTAAAAAAATCAAATAAAAAAACAGAAGTGAGGTAGACCGCTACGAGATGATATCTCATACGCATTAGATACTAGAAAGTCCTCAAATATAGTTTAATGTAGGATTCAATACATTTTTTTGAGCTAAATTCTTGCATACATATACTTGATAGCATTATTCCAATACTATCTCTTCCCGGTTTAGATAATTTGTAAAAATGTTCAATAGATTGACAAATAGCTAACTCGCAGGGTTCGACAAGATAAACTTCCTTGCTAATAGCTTTAAAGTCTTTGAGAGCTGGTCGGTT
>CAYQCG010000301.1:0-1180 GCA_964415925.1 uncultured Puniceicoccaceae bacterium
TGAAAACTACCTGAGCAACCCGTCCAATCGTTGCTATTATTGCAAGCACTCCCTCTATGACGACCTTCAAAGCCTGAACGAAGAATATCCGGGATGGTTGATACTCAATGGCCAGAATGCTGACGACACGAAGGATTATCGCCCGGGAATACAGGCAGCGAGAGAGTTTTCCGTGCGTGCACCGCTCGGTGAGTGTGGTCTTGACAAGGAGAAAGTGCGAGCCGTTGCCGCTCACTACAATCTGGAGTGCTGGGATAAGCCTGCCAGTCCCTGTCTGGCTTCTCGTGTTCCCTACGGGGAAGTAATTACAATTGAAAAGCTGAGGCAAATCGAGAAGGCCGAATCAGTTTTATACAATGCAGGTTTCAAAAATGTCAGGGTTCGACACTACGGAGAACTTGCAAAGATAGAGGTGCCCACAGAACAAATACCCCAATTGCATGAAATATCTGAACAGGTATTTAGACAATTCTGTGACATCGGTTTTTCCAGAACTGAGATTGACCCGGAAGGCCTGGTTTCGGGAAAACTCAATCGTGCGCTGTCAGCCTGATATTCCCCCTAGGGATTAAAGGCGATCCACTGTCCCTGATTATTATTGGCGGTATGATCCCAGTACCACCGCCCTAACTTAAGGTAGAAGTAGAGCCAAATTTCTTGGGCATTACAGTAAGCCCAGAAGCCATCCGGTTCTGCCACATCGCTGTTATATATATACATCCAGCTTCCACCGAACATGTTAAAGGCATACACCCAGGGCCAGTTTCTCTCCCAGACATAGCCAATACCCCGATTCGCTATACTGGCGGTATTGGTGTCACGCCAGTCATTGGTCAGGATCGTACCTGTTTCCCAAAAGGTCTTATTATAGTCCAGCAGATCAGGAATACCATCCAAATCCGAGTCGTTCAGATTACCCAGCGTCAGTTTATAGAAGGGAGGATCAATGTCCGGGTCACTTGTGCCTGAACCTGTAACACCTACGAGCTGCGAATTGTTGACTGTGAAGAATGCGCTCTTGAATGCATCCAGTGTTGCGTCGTTACTAGCTGCGTCCGTTGAGACCCTGATGAAATCCTGGTCAATAACTTCGTATACGAAATTTTCGCCGTTTAAACCGTTTTCCAAAAACAGACGCCCCCGGTTAAAAACTTTAGTATCCCTTTGTTTGAAAACATGA
>CAYQCG010000301.1:1190-3543 GCA_964415925.1 uncultured Puniceicoccaceae bacterium
TCGTATCCGAAATTTTCGGCGCTTATACCGTTTTCCAATAACAGACGGCCCCGGGTAAATATCGCGGTGACGTCCTGTGGCATGAGCGCGTCAGGGTTGGGATTGCTAGCCTGATAATCGGCAACCGCTTTTGATACAGGAATGATCCCAACGATCGGTGACGTATTGACATTGTCCAGTGTCGCCCCGTCTCCCAATTTGATTGAAAGCATGCCATCTTCTCCCGTTGGCTGTCCGGTAGAATCAATTGTCTGAAACGGTGAAACCAGCCAGTCAGGATTATTGGAATCATAGGTCACAAGCTCCTCCAGAAGCATGTAGCCTTCTGCCGAGTTCTCCGATTCACCCGCAATGACATACTGGATGGTATGGTTGGTAGACGGTATGTTCAGTTCAGCTGAAGTATTTAAAGAACCAAAGGTTACCGGCATCGAATCCTGACCCTGCAATAACAGGCTGAATGATATGGCGAAGACTGTAATGAAGGGTTTCAAAGGCATCTTGTTACAGAAAATAAAAATACTATCATATAAACCATACTGTAAAGGGAGAGGTTTTTCAATATAAAGTGAATACCTTCTTGTTGAATGGCTTGTGCTAGAGATTCTCTGGATAGTATGAGGTATGCTTGCTTCTTGATATGCTTCTTGCGGTTTAACCAGATTCAAAATAGTCACTGGGGAATGGAAATTCCCATCTATCAGGTGGATGCCTTTACCAATCAAGTCTTCGGCGGTAATCCCGCAGCGGTCTGTCCCCTGGAGCAATGGTTACCGGATACGGTCCTGCAATCGATTGCCGCGGAAAACAACCTCTCCGAGACTGCTTTTTACGTCCCAGAGGGAGATGCCTATCGACTCAGATGGTTTACTCCGACGGTTGAAGTCGACCTGGCCGGGCACCCCACCTTGGCGGCAGCTTCTGTTATTTATAACGAGCTTCCTTATCTGGACCGGATCGAATTTGTTACCCAAATTGGTGATCACCTTCATGTTTCGAGGGACGGAGACACCATCTGGATCGAACTACCTGCGAGACCACCGATTGCGGCTGAATCCACACCCGAAATATGGCAGCTTTTCGGTGAAACCTTATTCTATGGCCGCAATAGAAGGGACCTTTTCGTTGTGCTGGAAAGTGAAACAAGGGTTCGTGACTTTATCCCGGATTTCACGTTGATAAAAATGATCGCAGATTTTGGGCTGATAGTTACTGCCCAGGGTGAGGAGTGTGACTTCGTATCCCGATTCTTCGCGCCCGGTGCGGGTGTGGATGAAGACCCTGTCACCGGATCGGCGCATACCGCGCTGACCCCATATTGGTCATCGCTTCTGGAAAAGACGGAACTCCTTGCCCGGCAAATATCCAAACGAGGCGGCGAACTGATTTGCCGACAACTGGAAAACCGTGTCGCGCTGGGAGGGCAGACGGTCTTTTATATGAAGGGCAGGATTACCATACCCTAAATTGACTTAACCGCATCAACAACAGCGGAAGGCGTAATGCCCAGTTCTTCCATCACTACATTTCCGGGTGCACTCAAGCCGAAGCGGTTGATTCCAATTACCTTTCCGTTGTCTCCCACATAGCGATACCAGAGTCCCGGAACACCTGCCTCAATGGCCACACGCTTGCGACATGATCCCGGCAGCACGCTTTCCTTGTATTCGTCTGACTGGCGTTCGAATATCTCCTGGCATGGCATGGATACTACTCGAACATTACGTCCGAGTTCATCAGCTGCGGCGAATGCATGCTGCATTTCACTGCCAGTAGCAAGGATGATTGCTTCCAGATTGTCTTCTTCCTTTCGTATCACATAGCCTCCTTTGAGGGTGCCTTCACGACGCTGACTTGCAGGGACTGACTCAAGATCAGGGACTTTCTGGCGGGACATGATGATTGCTGTGGGCCCATCCGCACGACTGATTGCCGCAGCAAAGGCTCCGGCTGTTTCTTCCCCGTCGGCGGGACGGATAACATCGAGCTGGGGTATGCAGCGCAATGCACTAACGGTTTCAACCGGCTGGTGAGTCGGTCCGTCTTCTCCCACACCTACAGAGTCGTGTGTGAAGTAAAACAGGACCGGTAGTTTTGAAAGGGCCGCCAATCGGATAGACGGACGCATATAATCCGAAAAGGTCAGGAATGTAGCACCCGACGGGATAAAGATGCCGTCATAGGCGAGACCGTTGAGGATAGCGCCCATACCGTGCTCCCGGATACCAAAGCGGAAATTGCGGCCTTTGTAATTTTTACGTGTGAAATCCCCCTGATCATCCAGATAGTTCTTTGTAGAACCGTGTAGATCAGCACTCACGCAGATCAATAAAGGAAATTTACAGGATAATGC
>CAYQCG010000302.1:0-3541 GCA_964415925.1 uncultured Puniceicoccaceae bacterium
CGTAACTGCCGTTATCCAGCATAATCAGTAGAGTATCAGATTTTTATAGCCTTGCTAAGATTTTCTATCAGTTTTTTCCCAACACCTTTTACGTTTTCTAATTCAGCAAGTGATTTGTATGGGCGCCGCTCGACTATTTTCTTAGCAAGGGAAGCACTGATACCCGGAAGGGCAGCGATCTGTGCCTCCTTTGCCTGATTAATTGAAATTACACTGGCAACTGCTTTAGTTACCTTCTTCTTTGCTGTCGCTTTTTTTATGGTCTTCGTTTTGGCAGAAGTTTTCGTTTTCTTATCAGATTTGCTTTTTGCTCTCGTGGTTGTCTTCTCTGTACTTCTTAAAACTGTCTTGCCGGGTTCCTGCTTGATTTCCACGTCCACACTGCGCGGTGACTGTGGAGCTTTGTTTTTCTGCTTGAGCGGGAAATCAACAGGTATGGCAAAAGTTCTGTGATCACGTGTAACATAATCACTGCCATTCCATTCACGTAGCAGGAGGACAAGAAAATACGTGCCATCTCCCGGTGCAGTGTATGATTGTTGGTAGCTTAAGCCGGAATATTGATTGCCACCGTAAAGCGTGCCGACAACCAATTCGGTTAAGCGATGGCCACTCAATTCACGTCCAGTGTAGGGCTGAGAGAGCGCCCAAAGTTGCAGGCAAAGAGTACCGCTGAGGTTGTTTGGATCGCGCGGACTGCTGATAGCGTCTACTTCCAGCTGGAGCATTTTTTCTTCAAGGTGATAGCCCACATTTCCCTCGATAAGCGGATGAACAAAGACTTCCTTGCGTTCAAAATCTCGGTGGTCGTGAATAACTGATGAACCATCATTCTTTTCAACTAAGACTAAAACCATATAGTATTCGCCTGCGGGAGGAAAATTACCAAGGATGGTGTGTTGCAGGCTGGAAATGTAGTGCAGGGGTAGAATGGATCCTACATTGATTTGAACAACGAGGTGGCCCTTCAGGTCATTACCGTTGTAAGGTTGGTTGCAAGCCCATAACTGCAGGGATACATCACCACTGGAGTCTGTAGGATGGTTGTTGGCAAGTTGATCAACGTAGAGCAGAACACTATCACCGCTGACACTGTAGCTAAAATATTCCTGAATTGAGAGATAAGGTTGTGAGGCTGTTTGCATGATATAATATTTATAAAATTGAGTATGCATTAGAAATGATTGCGAACCGGAGGATCTCTAAGGTCTAATGTGCAAGGTGCCTCCGGATTGTATTGTAATGATGGAATTTCGGTTATCGGATCCGGTGTATGGCCGAATGGTGTAAACCGACTAAGCCGCCTGCTTTCAGCTTCATAGGCGTTAACAGGAAATTCTTCATAGCCACGTCCCCCGGGATGAGACACGTGATAGGTACATCCGCCAATGCGACGCTTGTTCCAGGTATCAACCAGGTCAATGATTAACGGAGTATCAACCGGGATAGTCGGATGCAGGCAGGAAGGGGGCTGCCATGCACGGTAACGTATTCCTGCGACAAACTCGTTATTGGTTCCGGTATTTTGAAGAGGGACTCGTTTACCGTTACATGTAATAATGTAACGTTCCTGATTTAAGCCGCGCACTTTCAGTTGAAGACGTTCAACAGACGAATCAACATAGCGTGAAGTCCCGGTTCCACTGATCTCCTCACCCAATACATTCCAGCATTCCAGCGCCTGTCGCAATTCCAGTTGTATTTCCTTGTAGTTGGCGGTTCCGTAGGTTGGGAAACGGAATTCGTAGTGAGGGGCAAACCATGAAGTTTCAAAAGGCATTCCCCAAGTGTTCAAGTTTTCCACCACATCTTCCATATCCCGCATGACAAAATGCGGCAGCATCCACCTGTCGTGAATATCCGTGTCCCAGCGAACCATGCGTGTGGGTTCATATGGATTTTGCCAGAAATTGCTGATAAGTCCTCTTAACAGCAAGTGCTGAGCCAGACTCATTTGTGAATGAGGAGGCATTTCGTATGAGCGCAATTCCAATAGCCCAAGGCGCCCTGCTGCACCATCAGGGGAGTAGAGTTTATCGATACAGAATTCAGCGCGATGGGTGTTGCCGGTGATATCGATCAGCAGGTTTCGGAGAATACGATCAACCATCCAAGGCCTGGATTCCTCAGCATCGAGGGCATCAAGTTCCCTGAAGGCAATCTCTAGTTCGTATAAATTTTCCTTTCGGCCTTCATCGACCCTGGGTGCCTGGCTGGTAGGTCCAATAAATGCGCCAGAAAACAAGTATGAGAGTGACGGATGGTGTTGCCAATATTTTATCAGGCTTTTCAGCAGGTGAGGTTTTCTTAAAAGCGGGCTATCAGCAGGTGTTTCACCACCAACAATAATGTGATTGCCGCCTCCTGTGCCCGTATGCCGGCCATCAAGCATAAACTTTTCCGTTCCTAAACGTGTTTGCCGGGCTTCTTCATAGAGGATAGCAGTTTTATCGACCAAATGTTGCCACGAATCCGAAGGATGGATGTTTACTTCAATGCCACCTGGATCGGGCGTTATTTTGAAGTTTTCCAGTCGAGGATCCTTGGGTGGAAGATATCCTTCAATGATGACAGGTATTTCGAGTTCAGCAGCCGTATTTTCAACTGCAGCCAGAAGATCCAGGTAGTCTTCTGTCGTATGCGTAGGTGGGAGGAAAACGAACAGGTTACCCTCACGCGGTTCCACACAGAGAGCAGTCCGGACGATCCATGGCGCTGATAATCCTTCTTGTGGCTTCGGGTCTACTTGTTCCAGTCGCCGATAGCTTGGGATATAGGGGCGTCCTGCTGTTTTTCCATTTTCTTCAAATTCCCTCAGGTGTTTCTCATAAGCTTCCTGTAATGAGAGTGGTTTTACGCCGGGTTTGACGTATTGTTGATAGATCCTCTCATGTGGAGGCAATACCGGTAGTTCTTGTGTATAATCCGGATGCTCTAAATAGGGGTACTCAGTTTTAGCAACCCATGGGATTGAATCCAGCGGCAGCCGCAAACCCATGGGTGAGTCTCCAGGGATTAGGAATAGTGTTTCGGGTCGCAGAAACCACTTACCGGAAGTCCAGACCAGACGGTCTCCGAGCCATGCCTTTTCAATCGGCAATACATAGCCTGCAATTTTATCCAGGCCTGTTTCAAAAATACGGGCAAGACGTTTTCGCTCAGTCTCATCTTCGAGGCGATTTTCAAGAGGATCGACGTTTGTGGGAAGCCGACGTTCTTTCCAGAGGTAATACCAAACGTCCTCGTATCCTGGAATTAAATGTTCTGTAGTAACCTTAAGTTTACTGGTTAACAGGTTTGCAAATCGTCCGGCATCGCGATCAGTGAGACCGCGGTTGGTTTCAAGGTCGGCCAATAACTGGGGATTCTGCCAAATAGGTTCCTGGTCTTTACGCCAAATGCATGAATAAGCCCAACGAGGAAGGACTTCTCCGGGATACCATTTCCCTTGACCGTAGTGGAGAAATCCGCCTTGCCCGAAAATTGGCCACAAGCGATTGAGTAGTTGTTCCCCAAGTCGTCTTTTGTGGTCGCCCCGCGC
>CAYQCG010000303.1:0-3527 GCA_964415925.1 uncultured Puniceicoccaceae bacterium
ATCATTTTGCGCATTCAAGATGTGGGGAGAAAGCACTCGCTGATGACCTGGTGCAGGAAACTTTTCTCTCGGCGATCAAGGCAGTCGATCGTTTTGGAGGTAAGTCCAGTATCCGTACTTGGCTGACTAGTATACTGCGAAACAAGATAATGGATCACTTCCGCAGGAGTTGGCGGTCTCAGTCAATGGCGCAGCTGGCGGATTTTTACGAGAGAGAAGAGAGCGAACTATTCGGTGACAATGGACACTGGCGGGCTGATACACAGGGACCACCGGCTGACTGGAAACCAGAGCAACTGGAAGCAGCCGACAGGAGTGAATTTTGGCAGTATTTCAATCAGTGTTCCGGAAAGCTTCCCGATCGTATTCGGGCCATCTATCTACTCAGGGAAGTTGATGGAGAGGATACGGAGACCATCCTCGATACCAGCGGTATCAGCAAGGCTAACTTCTGGACGATTATGCACAGGGCACGAATGGCAATGCGTAAATGTCTTGAAGACAACTGGCTGGGGCCTACCGGCAAGCTCTAAGCGTCTTTTCCGGATCCCTTACCTTGTTGCTCCAGTAATGATCTCAATTTTTCTTTCCGCTCATCGGGGAGAGATTCTTCTGCATTGTATTCGTAGTGATCATCCGATCGACAGGCTTTGTGCATCCAGCCGATTTGTGAGCTATATCGTGTGCAATAATAGCAAACACGACCATGAAGCCACAATAATAAGCGTTCACGAAGGCTTAGCTTCCTTTCCAGACTTTCGGAGCTCAGACGAGCAGCCTCCTTGCAGCTGGGCATTATCTTATCAATTACTCCCATAGACTTTATTTACGGTCATAGTGTTATCGACGTGAATTATGTCAAAAC
The DNA here is from genome assembly GCA_964415925.1 of uncultured Puniceicoccaceae bacterium. Lineage (GTDB taxonomy): Bacteria > Verrucomicrobiota > Verrucomicrobiia > Opitutales > Oceanipulchritudinaceae > CAYQCG01. The sequence continues at coordinate 866 of CAYQCG010000303.1, forward strand.
CTTGCAGCCTCTCTTTAACTTTGCCTGAAATATTTTCCTCACTTATTCCTCCGCAATGCACAGTGTTTTAGAAGTGCTCAATCGAACAACGAATTGGTTTGCAGAAAAGGGGCTCACACAACCCCGTTTACAGGCTGAATGGCTGCTGTCAGCAGCTTTGCATTGTAAACGACTGGATTTGTATCTCCGTTTTGAGGAACCACTTCTTGACCCGACCTTGACACAGCTCAGGAACTGGGTGCGGCGTCGTGTCTCAGGTGAACCGCTGCAATATATAACGGGATGGACTGATTTTTATGGTTTTCGAATTAAGACAGATTCACGGGCTCTGATACCCAGACCGGAGACTGAAGAGTTAGCGGAACTGGTGTCCACCACATTACGAGAATCGCCTCCCTCAAGCATTCTGGATTTAGGCACAGGGAGTGGTGCTATTGCCGTTGCTCTTTCCCATATTTTTACAGAGGCAGATATTCTTGCGGTTGATAATAGCCATGATGCTCTTCAACTGGCTGCTGAAAATGTCAAAGCCAGCAATTTAACGGAACGTATTCGGCTTCTGGAAAGCAATTGGTTTGCGAATGTGAAAGGCGAGTTTGATCTCATAATTTCCAATCCACCATATCTGACAAAATGTGAATGGGAGTCTGCAGAAAAAAATGTTCGTGATTACGAACCTGAAACCGCTCTGGTGGCAGGTAATGAAGGCCTGGCAGAGTTGGAAAGCATCTTGCGGAAATCGATCAATTATTTGTCGTCAGGCGGTTTATTAGCGTTGGAAACAGGCGTTCATCACCATCCCTCACTAAGGGAGATAGCGGATTCCATCGGTTTTGAGGCTCACCAAGGTCATCAAGACACCTCCGGACGCGACCGGTTTTACTTTGCCAAACGGACAGGTTAAAGCTTATCAGCTATTATCTTTATCGACCATTTGAGCGACAGACTTGTAACTCAAACCGCCATTTTCAAATTCGATCCAGTCTGTAAGGACTCTCAGGCTTTCCCGTAATTGAATATCCAGCTTAGGCCTTTCGAGTAGAATATCGGGATCGAGTTCAACCAGCTTCGCATAAAAATGCGGGAGTATTTCATTTATTGAGTTCTGGTCAAAATCTTCAGGCAGATGTGACTGAAAAGTGTTTTCCACCTGAAATTCCGATCCCCTGTCAGACGTTTTGAAATCTTGCAGGACTGCAGTCATGACTTCCGGTGGAATTGTTTTATCTATCTTCAGGCTAACGTATTCACTGATCTCCCCAGCCTGATTTTCAAGTTTCTCGTAATCAAAGTTTTCAACTCTAATTTCTCTTATCTCATCGCTGTTTTCGGCTCTGTAATAGAAGATTTTCTGGTAGTATTGATTAGTGCGCGACATACCGTTAGGTAGTACGGAAGCCTTCAACTGTTCCTGATGACGGTCATCATTTTCTTCAGTGAGGTCGAGTTGTACTTCGGATAAATTGAAAGGATCCAGTTTAGCCAGTTGATCCCTTTCTGCTTCCATCTTTTTACTAAAATCCTTGTCTGCTTCTTTCTGCTGTCGGCGTTTCTCGAGGTTCAGTGAATACGCCTTTTTTTCCTGTCTCTCTTCAAAATAAGCGAGATTTCTTTGTAAATAATTGAATTCCGGAAGTGTTTCGCGCCGATGCTCACTGAGAAGACTGAGTGTTGCCAGCATTTCATCCGATACATCGCCCCTGCCGTCATTAAATACTGTGTCGACCTCAAAATCTGCAGGTTCGATACGGTCCCACATCAAAGCATTATCGAGATCGCTTTCGCCTATGGGAAGAAAATCATTATAACTGGGAATAGTGATGTCAGAGCGAACGCCTGGTTTTTTTGTAGATTCACGGTTAGGGAGATAATACTTCTGATTTGTTACTTTAACAGTGCCAAGTTTCGGTTGCTGTCTCAGGAAGCTGAAATTCGGTGAGCCACGATCCAAAGGCAAGGGTGCCTGGACGGTTCCTTTTCCATGTGTAGAATTATCACCAATGATGACAGCACGATCCAGACTTTGCAGAGCACCGGCGACGATTTCGCTGGCTGATGCACTATTACGTGAAACGAGAACGGCCAGTGGACCTTCGTATGCAACATTTGGGTCCTCGTCCCAGTCTTTTCTTACTTTACCATCTGTGTAACGCACCATCACCACAGGACCTTTCTTGATAAACAATCCCGTTAGTTTGATTGCTTCGGAAAGCAGGCCGCCACCATTTCGCCTGAGGTCGAGCACAATGCCCTGGACGTTCATAGCCTTCAATTTCGTGATCAGCTCTTCAACGTCTTCAGATGTATTGGGTGCATCATCATTGTTATCGACTCCACCATAAAACGAAGGGAGTTTAATGACTCCGATGGGCACCGTTTGGCTATCGTTTAGAGGCACGTTATATACCTCGGCCTTAGCCAGATTTGCCGTCAGTTTGATTTCATCACGCACGAGGCTGATTACTTTACGGCCTGTACCCAAAGCTGGAATAACCGTCAGGCGGACTCTCGTTCCTTTCTCACCCCGGATCATTTTGACGATATGGGAGAGCTTCATATCGACCACATCCACGGGCTCATCATTTCCCTGGGCCACTTCAACAATCTAGTCACCGGGATAAAGTTCACTGCTGGCTTCTGCCGGGCCTCCTGGAATTAATTC
>CAYQCG010000304.1:0-3519 GCA_964415925.1 uncultured Puniceicoccaceae bacterium
CTCAATTCTGCCGCAATTGCGACAGACTGGTCGAGCTTTCTAGGGTTTAGCACTTCGGGTGAATCCATCTACTCGGCCTACCGATACGCCTTCCAGAATTCCGATGTCATTAACAGCAGCTACGGAAGTTCGGATCCATTTGACCTATCCGAAGACACAAAAACGATTGACGCTTTCGCCTATCAGAATCCTTACACAACGTTTGTTACATCCGCGGGAAACAACGGAGCCTCTGGCGGTGAGGATGGATTGGGACTCGGGACAGTTGGTGCTCCGGCATTAAACTATAACGGCATTTCAGTCGGTGCACTGGCAAACAACAACAACCAGTATGATCAACTGGCCGATTTCAGCAGCCGTGGCCTGCAGCGGGTCAGTCGTCCTGATGTCTTTGACATCGATAACGACGGAAATACTGAAGAGATTGTCTTTATTGAAACGACCGGAGGTAACGGCGTCAGGGCAGCGGTGGATATCGTTGCCCCGGGCGACGTTTTCACTCTGGCAAACTATGACGGGGCGTCCGGAGGAGCAACCCCGGACAGTCCTGGAAGCAATGATACCTCAAGCCTTGACGACAACTTTTACAATCCGGGAATCTCCGGAACAAGCTTCTCCTCTCCAACAGTAGCCGCCAGTGCTGCCCTGCTGGTGGATGGAGCCAGGAATAAGAGCCTGGGATCCGAAGCAACCCAAAGCAGGGTGATCAAATCAGTTTTGCTAAATTCTGCCGAGAAAACCGATGGCTGGTCCAACAATCCATTCATTGTCCAGGACACAAGCGGTGATGATGTTACAGTTACGACGCAAGCACTGGATGCGGATGTGGGTGCGGGCGCCCTGGACATGAACCAGGCATACGACCAGATGTTTTCAGGTATCACGGATGTAACCGGACTGGATCCCAATGGCGCACAGATTGAACTCATCGGGTGGGATTTTGGAGAAGTGGCTGCGGATGATAATAACTTTTATGTGTTCGATACCGAATTCGAAGCCGGTTTTGACGTAACCTTGACGCTCTCTTTCTTTCGTGAGCGGACGATCAACGAAAACGTCGACCTGAATGATTTTTCTTTCCCGCAGAACGTCTTTGATCTTTCGGATGTGGTCAGCGATGTGGCGCAGGTAAATCTGGATCTTGTTCTCTGGGATTTTACGCGCAATCGCGTTGCTGCAGGATCATTCAGTGAATTCAGCACCGTAGAACATTTGCAGTTTTCCATCCTGGAAGCGGGTCAATACGGAATTCTGGTGGATAACTTTGAAGACGAATTGTTCCGTGCATCCGGATTGGAAGGTTCGGTCGGCTATGGTCTGGCCTGGAATGTTGTTCCGGAGCCTACCACAATAGGTTTGTTGATGATGTTAGCCCTAACCTGTTTTATAGTCCTGAAACGTAAACAGACTTATAAATTCTAAGAGACTCGATTTAACTATTGTATTACATCAGGCGATTTAAGTATTAAAGGTAATAAGTTTTCCGCGATAATGTGTTGTTTTAACATATTCGTAACAAAGTATTCACGCTAGCTAACGTAATATGTAATTGGAGTTATGCAGCACTTGGCAGCCGGCCTATCCCTGAGTATTAACGAGCCACAAGCGATCGACCAGACCATTGTCGAGCTTGTGAGCAGCCGTCACTCGGTAGAAGGCAATAAATGCCTTGAAGAGGTTCAGAAGAATTTCCAGAGCGGGGGACACAGCTTTATGGCTGTGGTTGAGGGGGAGCAGCTGATTGGCCTGTGTTCTGCATCCAATGTGGGGATGATTTTGGGGTCGCGGTTCGGGTTTTCCATATTCGGGAAGAAACCCATTAAAGAGTTTATCCTTCGCGAGGCGGTCATTGTCACAGAGAGTATGCCAATGGAGAAGATCCTGCGGTCGGCTCTGGAGCGCACGAGTGACAGCTTTTACGACGACATAATCCTGACCGGGGACAACGGCCGCTTTATCGGACTGGTGGAAATGCGGGCCCTGGTTCAGCTGCAAAACCGGATGCTGGAAGATAAGCTGAGGCAGGTGGAACGACATGAGCGGGAGTTACGGCAAGCGAACTTCCGGCTGGAGGACATGGCGCATAAAATCCAGGAAGCCAATGAGGACCTTTCGAGGGCCCGGGACAAAGCACTGGAAGCGGCACGACTGAAGTCGGAATTTCTTGCTACGGTGAGCCATGAGATCCGGACCCCAATGAATGGGGTGATCGGAATGATCAACCTGCTGATGGAATCCGACCTGGTTCCGGAACAGGAGTATTTTGCGCGGACGGTGAGGTCGAGTGCTGAGTCGTTGCTGATAATTATCAACGATATTCTGGACTTTTCGAAGATCGAGGCAGGAAAACTGGATATCCAGGAAGACCATTTCAACCTGAAGGAATTGCTGGAATCGAGCATTCAGTTGATGCTGGAGCGGACAGCCAGCAAAGGATTGGAGCTCATCTGGGATGTGGAATCGGAGGTGCCGACATATTTACACGGAGACCCTATCCGGTTACGGCAGATTCTCCTAAATCTGATAGGCAATGCAATCAAGTTTACGGAGGCGGGAGAAGTGGTCCTCCACATCAGTCTGCTGAAGAAAGTAAATAGTGAAGTCAGCCTACGTTTTGAGGTCAGTGATACCGGCCCCGGGATTGAGGAGAAACAGCTCAGGAGGTTATTTGCACCCTTTACGCAGGCAGACGGCTCGACATCGCGCAAACATGGTGGAACGGGCCTGGGATTATCGATCTGTAAGCGGCTGGTGGAGCTGATGAGCGGGGAAATCGGGTGTAGCAGCGAACTGGGAAGCGGGAGCACATTCTGGTTTGAATTGCCATTCCGGATTGAAACCGGGGATGAAGTGGAGTTTGTGCCTACAGGCCACAACACGCACAAGGCATTGCTGGTAATCCCGAACATCAGGTTACGGAATATACTGTCGAGGCAAACCAACCAGCACAAGCTGCCGAGTGAATCGGTTAGTAACGTGGATGATGCGCTTGAGGTGTTGAAGAGTGCCGTGGAGCTTCCGGATGCCATCATATTTGACATGGGACTGCCGCGAAAGGACATCATCCGGTTATGCAAGCTGGTGAAAGAATCGGAAAACACGCAGAAGATCCACTTGATTGCGCTCAGCCCGGTGGGTAAGCAGTTCAAGCAGCAAATGATGGATGATTTATCCATTACGCGGAGTTTATTCAAGCCGGTGCGGGCAAAGGACCTGGTGGGAATCGTGGAAACAGCAGAGGCTCCGATTCCCTACACCCCAAGTAAGGCTCCATTTCAGATACCGGAAAAGCTGCCGGATATCGAGTTGCCGAAAAAGGATACGTCCGAAAGCAGACGCGGCAAGATATTGATCGTGGAAGATACGCCGACCAACCAGGCAGTGGCACGATTATTTATCAATAAGCTGGGTTATCATTGTGAAGTAGCGTCGAGCGGGGAGGAAGCGCTGGAGGTATTAAAGAAGGAACATTTCGATTGTGTCTTGATGGACTGCATGATGCCGGGAATGGACGGGTTT
>CAYQCG010000305.1:0-3502 GCA_964415925.1 uncultured Puniceicoccaceae bacterium
ACAGCCAGTGGCGTTAGGCCAAGTCTTGTCAATCCACCTGCCGAAGATAATACAGTGCCTCAATCCGCAATGACTCATCAATCTTTCCCCAAAAGTTAATCTGAGCTTCAGGTCCACTCAGAACTACATCAAGGGCTGTTTCTCCGGATTCGATGCGCTGGGATAAGGCAGAACTGACAAGCCCGACACGTTTGCGAAGTTCCGGCCAATTGCTCTGTCCATAGACTTCACCGCAAACTTCAAGGCGACCCCTGGTTGGAGGCAGGTACCCCGTAAGTGCCCTGAGCAGAGAAGTCTTTCCTGAACCATTAGGACCCAATATAGCCCAATGCTCACCAGGGGTCACCGTCCAGTTAATCCCACGCAATATGACGACTTCGCGTTCAATCTGCAGATTCTCTACTGCTATTACTCTTTTGGATCTCAACATATGACCTGCTGACCAGGTGGTCTTCTCTACCTAGCTTAAGCCCCCTCGCCGAATGGTCGTATTGTAAATCTCGGAAAGGGTGTCGGGATAATCTAGTGAGTAGTGCAAACCACGCGATTCCTGCCTCATGAGAGCAGATTGGACGATCAGGTCGGCCACACGGATCAGGTTACGGAGCTCAAGAAGCTGTGGCTCAACCTGTACCTGCCAGTAATACTCATGGATTTCCCACTGCAGGGTGTGAATGCGGGCTCGTGCACGCTCCAACCTGTGGGTTGTCCGGACGATACCAACATAGTCACCCATTGCACGGCGCAATTCATCATAGTTATGGCTGAGGACAACCCGCTCATCCGGCTTCGTCGCATTTCCCGTAATCCAGGGAGGCAGTTCGATGTCAGGCTTCCTGTACCCACTCAGATAACTGACCAATGCCTTGGCACCACGACGCGCCAGGACTACAGCCTCTAACAGACTGTTGGAGGCTAGACGATTGGCCCCATGAAGTCCGGTACAAGCGCATTCGCCACATGCGTAAAGGCCTGGCAGGCGCGTCTGTGCATCGAGATCCGTCACGATCCCACCACAGAGGTAGTGCATCGCTGGCACCACCGGAATATGATCCGTCGCCATGTCGATACCGTGACGCAGACAATTTTCGTAAATCGAGGGAAAACGCTCCTTCAGCACATCCTTGTCCTTATGTGTAATATCGAGCCAGACATGCCGTGTTCCGGATTGCTTGATTTCCTGGTCTATGGCACGTGCCACAATATCACGGGGAGCCAGTTCACCCCGCTCATCGTATCGCTTCATGAAAGGTTCCCCTGCATGATTCCTTAAGATTGCTCGTTCGCCACGGACTGCTTCGGAAATCAGGTACCGTTCTTCTGTTGTGGTGTAGAGCGATGTAGGATGAAACTGGATGAACTCCATATTGCGGATTTCCACTCCTGCCCGCCAAGCCATGGCGATTCCGTCACCTGTGGCAATATCAGGATTTGTCGTGTACTGGTAAACTTGGCCGACCCCTCCGGTAGCAAGCAGTATAGTAGAAGCTCCCAGTGTTTCCACTTCACCGCTCTTCACATCCAAAGCATATAGCCCCAGCACTTCGTCGCGCGACTTGTCGATTTTTTGTCCCTTTTTGGCCAGCCGGCGGCGTGTGATTAAATCAATTGCATAGACATGTTCCCGTAACTCAATATTCGGATTGGCTGCGATAGAGCCCAACAGAGCTTCCTCAATCGCCTTGCCGGTAATATCCTTAACATGCAGGATACGTCGTTTGGAATGTCCACCTTCCTTGTGTAGTGAAATACGCCCGTCATCGAGTTGAGAAAATGCAACTCCCAGGCGGGCCAGTTCATCAACCGCTTCCGGTCCCTCACGTATGATTGCATGGACTACCTCTTCATCACATAGTCCATCGCCTGCAGTCAGCGTATCCTTAACGTGGAGTTCTAGGTCGTCGCTCTGTGACGTTACACTGGCGATTCCACCCTGGGCGTAGTTGGTGTTGCTTTCTGCTTTATCCTTCTTGGTCAGGATAGCCACACGGAAACCCTGCTCCGCCACCTTCAATGCGAAAGACAAGCCGGCGATACCGCTCCCGACAACCAGGACATCGTAGTGTGTGTAAGGCATCAGCTAGAAATTGTCAGGGGCAATCAATTTCACCTTCGGAAAGTAAGTACGGTAGCCATAGGTGTCACAGGTTAGGATACGCATATTAGCCACTTGGGCGTGCGCACCAATAAAAAAGTCCGGTAGAGCACGGGCTCTATTACCACCACATTGGCAATATTCCATGTGCACGCGGCCTGCCAAATAGGCGGCTTTGTAAGGGATATCAAATAAAACAAGTCCAAGCTTTTCAAAAAAAATAGCATGCTCATAACATAGAAAGGCCGATGAAACTTCCGCAAATACAACTAAGTTTACGGTCGTCTTATCTTTGGAAACATACACATTAAATACCTTTTTGACCAATGATACCACTCGCATTCCCTGTTCGAAATATCGATCAATATATTCGCATCCACCAAAATCATATGCGTCGACCTCTGGTCGTTTCCATAATATCTGCGGTGGAGAGTGAAGTATCAATCGAATCACGAATCGATTCCAGCCATGTTTCGAACTCCTCATCGATTACCTGTTTCTTGCCCTTATTCTTCGGCTGCACGGTCAGCTTGCCATTTTCTTCCACAAAGTCCACTTGCATATGTGGCTCAAGGCCATATTTGAGACGGTATTTCTTGGGAATAGCGACTTAGCCTTTGACCATAATTTTCATAAAAAAGTAATACTTGTCAAGGGCCACTACAATACTAAATTATCGATCAGCCTGACCTCATCGCACCATGCAGCTGCAGTGAGGAGGGCATGACCCGGCTCGATCTCCTTGATCGGCTGCATATTCTCGCGATCAACCAGTTGGACATAAATCACCCGTAAACGCCTGACCAGGCTGATGTGGTGGATGACTTCCGCAGTGATCCGGTCTACATTGTGGATTCCGCTGTCATATATTTTCTTACCTTCCTGAAGTGCCGTATAGAGCTTGGCGGCATCCTTTCGCTGGATTGGATTCAGGTAACGGTTGCGCGAGCTCATCGCCAAGCCGTCGTGTTCCCGGACTGTAGGTCCCACAACTATTTCAACCGGGAAATGCAAATCACGCACCATCTTGCGGATTACAGCTGCCTGCTGTGCGTCCTTCTGCCCAAAAACCGCAAGATCGGGTCTCACGATGTTGAAAAGTAAGCCCACAACCGTACAAACCCCGCGGAAAAACTGCGGACGTGAAACGCTTTCCAGAGGGGCACTCAATTTGGTCTCCTCTATATAAGTTGAGTAGTCCTTGGGATATAAATCCTCTCGTCTGGGAACAAAACTGATATCCGCACCCCTTTCCTTGCATAATTCCAGATCCCGATCCAGATCGCGGGGATAATGCTCAAAATCCTCACTCGGCCCAAATTGGGTGGGATTGACGAAAATGGAGGCGACCACAATATCAGCCTGCTCGCGGGCAAGGTCAATGAGGCTGAGATGCCCTTCATGTAG
>CAYQCG010000306.1:0-3486 GCA_964415925.1 uncultured Puniceicoccaceae bacterium
CCATCCCCGGCCTCGCCAGCACAACTCTGGATACATTCAATACTGTCATTAAACGTGTCATGAAAGCTGGACATGAGGTCCAGCTACTGCCACGTGCAGTCCGCACCGTTGACAAGAAAATCCGTGCCCTCGTCAGTGACCACGATTCCAACAGTATCAACTTCCAGCCTTTGCTCAACCAGGCGATCGACCAGACCATAGAAGAGGAAATGGAAAACAGGGAAGCCCTCCAGCAGGAGTTCACATGGTTCCGTGAAGCGATCGGAGACTTCCAGTTCGCCCTTACCAAGCCATATTACGACCAGCGTGAAAAACAGCAGGCAGGCAGCGGTGGGCTCTTTTCCATCACCATCAATCCCTATACCTGCAAGGGCTGTATGCTTTGCGTTGATGTCTGCGATGACGAAGCTCTTGTCGTTGAGGAACAAACCAGGGACTCCGTCACCCGCCTGCGCGAAGATTGGGAGTTCTGGTTGGACCTTCCCACCACTCCCCCTGACTTCATTCGCATTGATGATATCGACGAAAAGATCGGCGCCCTCGAAACCATGCTCATGGACAAGACAGTCTACCAGTCCATGGCATGTGGAGACGGTGCCTGCACCGGTTGCGGGGAAAAAACCGCTCTTCATATTTTCACTTCCACGGTCACAGCCCTCATGCAACGCCGTGTTCACAAGCACGTTAATTACCTGAACGAGCTGATCCAGAAACTCGAGTTGCATGTCAAAAACAAACTCGCCGACACCGTTGACCTTCACGACACCGGAGCAATCCTCAAGGCCGTCGAGAATTACCATGATAAGGACCTCAAGCTTTCTGACTTGGCCAAAACCCTCGATGAGGGCAAGGCGGGTAAACCTCTTGACCAGGACTGGCTCAAGTGGATCAGCAGCCTCCTTAACAAACTGAAAGACCTGAAATGGCGCTATGAGGAAGGCACCACCCGCAATGGCCGAGCCAGTATGGGCTTCACTAACGCTACAGGTTGCTCATCCGTTTACGGGTCCACTTACCCCTATAACCCCTATCCCTTCCCCTGGACGAATCACCTCTTCCAGGATGCACCTTCCGTGGCCCTCGGTATTTTTGAAGGCCACATGCGCAGTATGGCTGACGGCTTTAAGGCAATACGTCAGGCGGTAGCTGAGCTGAACGGCGGGGAAAACTATGATGTAGTCGAAAAATCACTACAGTATTTTTCCTGGAAAGACTTTACCGACGAGGAATCCCATCTCTGTCCACCGGTCGTTTCCGTTGGAGGGGACGGAGCTATGTATGACATCGGTTTCCAGAATCTCTCCCGTGCCCTCATGGCCGGCCGCCCACTCAAGATCTTTATCCTCGATACCCAGGTCTATTCCAATACCGGCGGCCAGGCCTGCACCAGTGGATTCATCGGCCAGGTCTCGGATATGGCTCCCTACGGCAAAGCATGGAAAGGCAAGGAGGAGATCCGCAAGGAAATCAGCCTCATTGGCGCAGCCCATCGCTCTGCATTCATCATGCAAGGCAATGTCGCCAACTATACCCACATGATCGAAGGCTTCATTGACGGACTCAACGCCCGTCGTCCCGCCCTCTTCAATATCTATGCCGTCTGTCAGCCGGAACACGGCGTCTCAGATGATTCCACCGCCCTGCGCAGTAAGATGGCCCTCGAGTCGCGTGCATACCCCATCCTGCGTTTCGACCCCGATGCCGGTTCCTGCTGGGAGGAATGCTTCGACCTCGAAGGGAATCCTTCCATCGAGGATGACTGGCCCACCTATAAACTGGATTTCCTCGACGAGGAAGGCAAAGAGCAATCCATGGACCTGCCCATGACCTTTGCCGACTTCGCCGTTCAGGAAGGCCGTTTCCGTAAACACTTCCGCAAGGCTCCTCCGGACACATGGAATGAAAATATGGTGCCTTTGGCCGAGTTCATCGACATGGAGGAAGAAGACCGGGAAGGCCTCTATCCCTACGTCTGGGCAGTCGATAAGAAAAACCACCTCATGCGGGTCATTGTCTCACAGGAACTGGTAAAATCTACGGAAGAACGACGCGATTTCTGGCGCACCCTGAAAAGCATCGCTGGTCTCTCCGGTAAAATTGATCCGCAACAGATCGCACAGCAGGTCCGCAGTGAAACCGCCCAGAAACTCGCACAGGGACTGATGGTAATGCTGTCAGGCGACGGTGGAGGCATCACTCAATTGGTCAATGCTCCTGCCGCAAGTGCCCCATCAACCGGTAATGGTTCTTCCGATACCGCTACCGCTTTCGAGCCCGCCTGGATTGACCAGAACGAATGCACCGCCTGTGACGAATGTGTGAATATCAATCCTTCGATTTTCGAATATGACGGAAACAAAAAGGCTTTCGTTAAGGATCCGCGCGGAGGACCCTTCAAGGATATCGTCCGGGCCGCTGAAAAATGCACCGGTCGTTGCATCCATCCGGGCACCCCGGCAGACCCGAACGAGAAAGGTGTCGAGAAACTGATCAAACGCGCAGAAAAATACCAGTGATCGCAAATCGGGACAATTCTTCGGCTGGAAAAGGACCCTTTATTCATCAATCGAGCGAGTCCTTCTTCCACCGGATGCAGAAATTCTTCGATCCGGAACAATGGCTTCGTAGCACGTTTTCGCATGGTATTCACCCGCCCGAAAACAAACACTTTACGGCCCATAAACCCATTCGCCGTTTACCGTTTGCTCCCCGTCTGATTATCCCGTTGGCTCAGCACACCGGTGCTCCCTCTATTCCCCTGGTCCGCCAGGGACAGGAGGTTGTCCGTGGTGAGCCCATCGCCAAGGCCGGAGGTTTTGTTTCCGTGCCGCAGCATGCGCCCGCTACTGGCATTATCGAAAAGATCGAGTTAATGCCCACAGCCCGGGGCCCGCGGACAATGTCAATTATTCTCAAGGTCTATCCCGGAGACAGCCAGGAGGTTAGGTATGGCCAACTCCGGGACATTGACCAAATGGAACCCAAGGCAATCATCCAGGCTGTTCAGGATACAGGTTTGGTGGGTCTTGGTGGAGCCGCATTTCCCACCCATGTAAAGCTCTCGCCCCCGAAAGACCACAAGGTCCACACCGTCTTGATCAACGGTTGTGAATGCGAGCCTTTCCTTACCACCGACTACCGGGTCATGCTCGAACAGGCACCGGACCTCATCAAGGGCACGCAGATCTTCATGAAGGCTTTGGGCGCTCCAAAGGCAATCATCGGCACCGAAGACAATAAACTCGATGCCGTCGAAGCCATTAGAAAGCACCTTCCTCAGGACGGCAGTATTTCGGTCAAGGCAGTCCGGACCAAATACCCCCAGGGTGCTGAAAAGATGCTCGCCAAGGCTCTCGTCGGTGTCGAAATCCCTTCAGGCAATTTCCCCTCATCCGTCGGTCTTGCTGTCTTTAACGCCTCCTCAACAGCACAACTCGGTGCTGTCCTCCCACAAGGCCAGGGCATCATTGAAAGGGTTGTCACCAT
>CAYQCG010000307.1:0-3475 GCA_964415925.1 uncultured Puniceicoccaceae bacterium
CGCCGGACTCCAGCTCGCGTGGGACGCCGTCTCGCTGGGCAACTTCAATACCGTTCAGGCTGGTTTGGCGTACATCGAGAATCACGAGATGCGGCTTAAGCTTAAGTCATTCCTCGACCCCCTCCCGTCCGTCACCGGAAGAGCCAATAATTTCAAGAGTGCGGTTAGATTGCAGAAGATCGCCTACCAGATCTCGCAACAGCACCTCGTCTTCAATGATAAATACTTTCTGCATAGGTGATAATTCAGATACTCGCCAATGTGCGTATGCCTTTATTCAGGCTATTATAATCGGCAGATATAGAAGAAACCTTAGCTGCTATTAAATTAAAAAGGGCGGGAGTGAATACTCCCGCCCCGTGTTGTTTTCTAGGTATTAATTTCAGTTGGCGTAATTAACTAACGTGGTCCGGGCCAGAGCCAAAGGACGGTTGCTAGCTTGGGCAAACCTGCGGAAGCCGGCGCCTTGGCGGCGCGGGCGTTGCATATTGCTACGCCGAACTGTATTTTGTTCGTTTTTTCTGATCATGGTTTTACTTGGTTGTTTATTCCGTAGGACGAAATAAAGTCACAAAGTCCGTAACAAAATCAGAATAGTGAATTTAAAGAACTAAATCTATAGTGCTAAATAACCTTAAAAAGTCAAGTAATGGTAGTATCGACCTTTATTCCATATGCTTTAACACTGGTCATATTCAAAACTGCCGATATATTCCGAAGCATTGAACGGAGATTCCGATAAGTCACTAGCCCGCATTCTCTTACGGGAGCTTGAGGCACTTGCAGACCCGGCCAAGGTAGCGGGTTTAAAGCAGTATTTCAATGTTCCCGAAATTCGTTTTTTGGGAATCAATGTTCCCGAACTTCGTGACCTTGCGCGAAAATGGTACTCGAGTCAGTTGGAAAATCCAAGTGAAAGCGAGATGCTCGAAGTGTGCAGTGATTTACTTTCCAAACCAGAACACGAAGCAAAACTGCTGGCTGTCTTCCTTCTTTCAGAGAAAGCTGACCAACTTACGACTTCCATTTTCCCTCTGTTGAAACGCTGGTTAGCCCGGTTGAACCTGACTTGGGCAGTTGTTGACAGCCTGTCTTCCGGAGTATTGTCGGTAATCCTGCAAAATCATCCGGACGCCCGGGTGAAGCTGGTGGCATGGAGTATTCATGGTGAAAAAGTCTGGGTGCGGCGAGCCGCGGCCGTTGCCTATGTTACGCATGCAAGACAGGGTAAGCTTCTGGACGAATCCTATGAAATCGCTCGCCACCTGATTGATAGCAAACATCCCTACCTGCATAAGGCAAATGGGTGGTTACTGCGGGAAGCAGGAAAGCAGAACCAGTCGCGACTCAAGCAATTCCTTCTAAAAAATGGCCGGGAAATGAACCGAGTCACAGTGCGTTATGCGATCGAGCATTTTCCACCAGACGAATACCAGGAACTACTTGAAGCTACACGCCAGCAGTAATTTGCTTCTTCAGAATGTCAGGTATGACGCTATTGCGATGGCGAAAAATCTGTCGCACCTGAGCGTTGACAAATGGATAAGCAACCTGTCCGAAAGGGTAGAAAGGCAGACGGTAACGGACGTGATCGCGCATCAATGTGGTTTCTCTGCTGAGTGCATCAAAGCTGTGACGGTGTATCCAGTCTCGATAGGGGCCTTTTAATTGCGAGTCGGTGAACGCAAAGGGTGGATTCCATTCAGTGATTTCAGTACGCCACTTTGCAGGAATACCATTGATCCGCAATTGATAGTCAATCAAAGCACCTTCTTTCATTTCGATCGGAAGGGGTGTAATGATCTTGAAATTCAAGGCATGCGGTGTGATGGCCTCAAGATTTTCCGCCTTACTGAAAAACTCAAAAATCTCTTCGCGAGTATAGGGAAGCTCCAATTCTGTAATTAATTCATGCCACATAGAAGTATTATTAATTAAAAACCGGAAATTCCCAAGTGGGCGGTAGATTTTTAGGCCGCACTAACGGCGCTTTTCGCGGAGGAGCTTCTGGACGGTAGCAAAGCGTGCCTGGGTTTCCAGTTGCTCCAGAACTTCCGGATCCTCGCCCCGCACCTTGGCTTCCTGTAGTTCTGCTTCGGCACGCTCCCGGGCTTTATCCAATTCTGCAGGATCGATTTGCTCCACATTGATAGCTTGTTCGGTGAGTACCGAAACCTTGTCGCCATGGACCTGGATGAATCCCTTGTCGATTGCCAGATACTCGATCTGACCTCCTTTAGTGACGGTTAATTCCCCGGGATTGATCACCGTCATCAGAGGAATGTGTCCAGGGAGGATTCCCAACTCGCCTTGAGTGGTCGGCAATACAACTGTATCCACAGTCTCACTGTAGACTTTTTCCTCGGGTGTGGCGATTTCGAGTAACAGGGCCATATGACAATCAATCACTTAGGTTTAGTTTAAAACCGAATCAACATTATTTAATTACAGTTCCTGCTTTTGGGCTAGGATGGCCAGTTGCAGTTCGGTGACGTTTTCTTTGGAGCTAAAGTCCACGAAATGGTGGTAGATTTCCTTGCCGTCCACCGGCTGGTAGCCTTGTGCAGTGGCAGAACCAAAAATCTCAGCCCAGGCTTCCTTAATTCCAATGACCGGACCGTTGTAAGTAGCGGAAACACAGGTGTGAGCATAGGAAAGCTTGTAGGCGTAGGGCTCCGGCACCTGCATCTTGTAGGAGACCGGCAGTCCAACCTGGAACTGGAACGGGCGCTCGCGGTCGCCGCTGAAATCGAAATAGAAGAAGTGGTAAGGGCCGATAGGCTCGATATCCTTCTCCTCCAACAACTGGTCCATTCCCCTTGTAATCATAGGAGCGATATTCGTGACATCGCTGATCAGGGTTTCCTGCTCGGTGATGAGAAACAGGGTTTCAGGGATATGCTTGATCGACAATTGCATACTTGAAGTAAAATCAGGCCTTCGGGAAAGTCTATCCTCTTTTCCGGCTGTAAAACGAATGAAATTTCAAAAAACTGCCCATAGCATAACAGATTTTATTGAAAAATGACAGGGGTTGGCGGGCTTAGCGGGGTTTCTTGGGCAATCTTTCATTTCCTATCACCACCCTGATATTGCGCTTCCATCTATCAAGGCCTACACGCTTGACGGGCGAGCCGGAGAAGTGGTCATTGAACTGTTCCACGGTCCAGTGGAGCATTTCGTGGAGGTTGGGAAAGTCGCGGGCGCGGAACTTTGGCTCGGTGGTGGGGGTGGCCCACTTATTCCAGGGGCAGACGGCGAGGCAGTCGTCGCACCCGTAGAGGTGGTCGGCAATTAGCGGCTTGAGCTGCTCAGGGATCTCTCCCTTGTGCTCAATCGTGAGATACGAGATACATTTCGTCGCGTCGAGTTGATAGGGTCCTGTAATGGCGCTTGTCGGACAAATATCGATACAGCGGGTGCAGGTTCCGCAGCGTTCATTGACGGGTTCGTCGGGCTGGATTTCTAGACTGGT